>DATBYL010000195.1:0-9052 GCA_036513735.1 Candidatus Acidiferrales bacterium | reverse complement strand
AGAGAAAGCTGACTTTTCCTTCAGGGCTAACATCAAAAATTGCAGTGTAAATCGTGTGGGCCCTGCCACCTTTCTCATAATGAATAAAATATCTGTCCTTTGAGATTCCTGCGAAAATTAGCCGTCGCCACGGCAATGCTGGCCCACTGCTGAGAGCATCCGTCTCCTGATATTTTTCGCCGGGGTTCGCCATCTTAAAATCGGACTCTTTGGCTAGATGAGCAAATGCAGACTTGAGGTTGTCGGGAAGATTGGCGACAGTTTTTTCGATTGTAAATTCGCCGTCCAGGATGTGAGCCTTTTCGGCTGCGGACAGTTTGTGAGGGACTGGCGAGGAGGTCTGAGGAGGATTCGCAGGATGCTTCAGGCTCAACACATAGGCGACGAGCGCCTGATGATCTGGACTATCCGTGGGAATATTTGGCATGCCTTTCATGTAGGCGTCGGGAGTGGGATTTTCCAGGAATTTTGAAATTCCCGCGGCGTCCAGATGTGTGGCGGTCAGGTCGGGGCCGTCGCCGCCCCCTTCGCCGTTTGGGCCGTGGCATTCGTCACACTGGTTGGCGAGATAGCGAGCTTTGCCCTGCGCGATTAGGGATTTGTCGGGCGCGGCTGACGGAGAGCTCGGAGCGGCTTGCATGTGCGCCGTTCCGTCGGAGGCTGCGCTGAGCAACGGAAATACGACGGCGAGAAATATGCACAGATTCTTCACGGAGCGAATTATCCCACAACATCTGGATCGGGTGCATTACGGTGATGCGTTTGATGGCACGCGGATGTGCGAATGAAATTACGGGGCGCGCCGAGCGTTGTTATAGATGGCAGCGAATGCGAGTTCAGGAGGGATGCGGGATTTCTCGTAAAATCCCGTGCTATGAAAGGCCGCGACATTTGGGCTATTTTTCCTTTGTTTTGCGCGCTGGTTGCATATTTGTTTGGGCAACATTGGGCTGAACCGTGGGGGCCGATGCGAATCGCCGGCGCTTGCATGATGGTGTTCGGATTAGTGACATGGACGCTGGCGCGAGTGCAGTTGGGCGCGTCATTTTCGGTGAAGGCGAAGGCTAGGGCGCTGGTTACGCACGGACTTTATTCACGGATACGAAATCCGATCTATGTTTTCGGGAGCATCATGATCGCGGGGATGATGCTTTTTTTTCTGAAACCGGAGGCGCTGCTGCTATTTCTAGTGGTTATTCCTATGCAGATAATTCGGGCGCGGAAAGAGTCGGCGGTGTTGGAAGCAGCGTTTGGGGATGAGTACCGGCGATACAAAGAGCAGACGTGGTTTTGAATGGTAGTTCGATTTGAAGCCTAGCCTCGGCGATCGCGGATGAGCCGGGTTTGCTGGGCAATATTTTCCAGGGCTGGACGTTTTTACCAGCCGGGTGCGTCCGGAAGTCCTTTATTATCAGCGAGTTGAGTTTGGCTAACCGCGTGCCCTAAGTATAAACGATGGGGAGAACGATCCGAGGATCCCTTTAGGGGATTGAGGGCTGGGCCGGAGCGATTCTCCCCTTCCACTTCCGCCGCCTACCTTGCACCACACCCAAGAGCTGCACCCGATTTACGGCGGAAGTTTGCGCGCGTGAATTCATTCCTGTAGTGCAATAAATTCCAAGATTAAAATAACAACCCGCTAGCTGCGTGTGGAGTCTAGAAAAGCTAGTGGGGTTCGTCAGCTATGAGAGCGAGTTGGCTAGCTGAAAAGATTTTGTATGGAGTTCTTGGAACGGTCGTGATTTTGGCGGGACTCTTCTGCACAATGGCGTATGCGATTCCTTCGCTGAGCGACTTCAAATCAGAGTCCCTTACATTTTGGGAAGCGCTTTTCGGCTGTGGAATAATTTGGGCGCTGGCACTCAGCGCGATTTATATGGGAATCCGTTACATCTTAAAAATACCTCAACGCTGACACCATCCAAAACGTCTGCGCAACTTGCGCGATGAAAGATTCAGGGCTATTCTGATTTTTCAAATTTCCCGTGGTTCCGGGAAGCATCAACCCGCGATGCAACCTGCGCAAAATCCGCCGGTACTTGAGCCGGGGCACACATACGCCTCGGTTACAGACAAAATAAGCTCCATTGTTTTATCCAGAAAGCAGCCGAAGGGATGGTACTTCGGATTTGCGATTGCGTTCGCATTGCTGATGCTGCTGACGTACGCGGTGACGTATTTGCTGGTGGTCGGCGTGGGCATATGGGGAATTAATATTCCCGTGGGATGGGGATTTGCGATCGTAAATTTCGTTTGGTGGATTGGAATTGGCCACGCCGGGACTTTAATTTCCGCGATTTTATTGTTGCTGCGCCAGAAATGGCGAACGTCGATCAACCGGTTTGCGGAAGCGATGACGCTTTTTGCGGTGGCGTGCGCGGGAATGTTTCCGCTGCTGCATATGGGACGACCGTGGCTTTTCTACTGGATGACGCCTTATCCGAACACGATGTATTTGTGGCCACAATTCCGCAGCCCGCTGGTGTGGGACGTTTTTGCTGTATCGACATACGCGACGGTGTCATTGCTATTTTGGTTTGTGGGACTGATTCCGGATTTGGCGACGCTGCGGGATCGCGCGAAAAACCGGGCGTCGAAAGTGATTTACGGAATTTTCGCAATGGGCTGGCGCGGGTCGGCGGTGCACTGGCACCGGTATGAGACGGCATCACTACTATTGGCGGGATTAGCGACGCCGCTGGTTGTTTCGGTGCACACGGTTGTGAGTTTCGATTTCGCCGTGGCGCTGACGCCGGGATGGCATACGACAATTTTTCCTCCGTACTTTGTGGCGGGCGCGATTTATTCCGGATTTGCGATGGTGATGACGCTGGCGATTCCGATTCGCAAATATTACGGGCTGGAAGATTTCATCACCATGCACCACTTGGAAAATATGGCGAAGGTGATGCTGGCGACGGGATTGATCGTCGCATACGGCTACATGATGGAAACTTTCGGCGCGTTCTACAGCGGAAATCAATACGACAAATTTATGGTGCTGAACCGGTGGTTCGGGCCGTATGCGTTTTTCTACTGGATGCTGATTTCGTGCAACATCGTGTTGCCGCAGATGATGTGGTTCAAAAAAGTGCGCATGAATGTGCTGGTGCTATTTGTGATTTCACTGATTGTGAATATCGGAATGTGGCTGGAGCGATTCATTATTGTGGTGACAAGTTTGCATCGCGATTTTTTGCCGTCGTCATGGGGAATGTATTACCCGACGCGATGGGATTGGGCGACGTTCACCGGAACGATTGGATTATTTCTGACGCTGCTATTTTTATTTATTCGATATTTGCCGGTGATTTCGATTTCGGAAATGCGCGTGCTGGTAGAAGAAACGACGGAGGAGAATAAAGCGACGTAGCGGTCTTGTTTTTGTGAAGAGCGTCAACGGAAAAGATTTATGGCACAGATATTTCATCGCAGCACGAACACGATCGCGCGCGTCAGCATTTATGGCGCGGCAGTCCTGCTTGCGATTCTGGTATGGGCGGTGTACGAGCTTTCGGCTTCGCCTTACGTGACGGATGTGAATGTGGCGAAGGATCAGCCGGTGCCTTTCAGTCATAAGCATCACGTGGGCGAGTTGGGATTGGATTGCAGATACTGCCACACGGCGGTGGAGTTCGCGCCTTCTGCTGGAATGCCGCCAACGCAAACTTGCATGACGTGCCATTCGCAGATTTGGGTGAACAGTCCGATGCTGGAGCCGGTGCGCGCGAGCTACCGCGACGATAAATCGATTGAGTGGATTCGCGTGAACGCTGTGCCGGACTTTGTATATTTCAATCACAGCATTCACGTGAATAAGGGCGTGGGGTGTGTGACGTGTCATGGGCCTGTGGGTGATATGCCGCTGACCTGGCGCGCGAATACTTTGCAAATGGGCTGGTGTTTGGATTGCCATCGCAATCCGGAGAAATTTGTGCGGCCGAAGGAAAATGTTTTCGATATTCATTACAAAGCTCCGGCGAATCAGGATGAGCTGGGGTTGAAGTTGATGAAGGAATACAAGATTCAGTCGCTGACGAATTGCACGACGTGCCACAGATAGGATGAGGCGGAATAACGGAAAAAGATGACGACGACACCGAATCCATCGTTTGATTTGGACGCGCTGCGGGCGACGCAGAAGGCGCGTGGCGAAAAACATTTGTGGCGCGGCCTGGAGGACTTGGCCGATACGGCGGAGCATCGCGCGTTTTTGGAGCATGAGTTTCCGAATGATCCGGAAAAAGATGGAAGCACTGAATCCGGTGAGGCGAGCGGCGGCGTGCACCGGCGCGACGTTTTGAAATGGATGGCGGCTTCGGCGGCGCTGGCCGGACTTTCCGGTTGCACGAAAATGCCGGAGCAGAAAATTGTGCCGTACGTGCGTCCTCCAGAAGAAATAATTCCGGGCAGGCCGCTTTTTTATGCTACGTCAATGACAATGGGCGGAGTGGCCACGGGAATTCTTGTCGAAAGCAACATGGGCCGGCCGACGAAAGTGGAAGGAAATCCGCTGCATCCGGCGAGTTTGGGCGCGACGGATATTTTTGCGCAGGCATCTGTCTTGGGACTTTACGATCCTGATCGTTCGCAGACGGTGGTTCACGAAGGGCGCATCAGTACGTGGGGGACGTTTGTTTCGCAGGTGAATGATCTGCGTAATAATTTTGCGGTTACGAAGGGCGCGGGGCTGAGGATTTTGACGGAGACGATTACTTCGCCCTCGCTTGCGGCGCAGATTCAGGCGCTGCTGAAAGAATTTCCTGAGGCGAAGTGGCATCAGTGGGAACCGTGTTCGCGGAATAACGTGTGGCTTGGTACGGCGATGGCGCTCGGCCGCTACGCCGAGCCCATATATAAGTTCGACAAAGCGGATGTGATTCTCTCGCTGGATGCGGATTTCCTTTATTCCGGACCGGGCGCGGTTCGTTACGCGCGGGATTTCGCTTCGCGGAGATTGAGCGGAGATGGCGCAGCGAATTCGCAGGCGAAAATGAATCGGCTGTATGTGGTTGAGCAGGGATCTACGACGACTGGAGCGATGGCTGATCATCGTTTGGCTATTCGCGCAGGCGATATTGCGGCTTTCGCGTCGGCGCTCGCTGCCGCTTTGCACGTGCCGTTAGGTTCGGGCAACGTACAACCGCCTCCGGGAGTTCCGGCGGGATGGATTGAAGCGCTGGCGCACGATTTACAGAATCATCGCGGCGCGTGTGTGGTGGTGGCGGGAGAACAGCAACCGGCGGCGGTGCACAACCTGGCGCACGCGATTAATGCCGCGTTGGGAAATGAAAATGCAACGATCGTTTACGAAAATTTGGTTGCGTCCATTGACGGGCTCGGCCCCGCTGAAATAAAGGCACTTGTCGACGACATGGCCGCGGGCGATGTAAAGGCGCTTTTTATTCTCAGCGGCAATCCAGTTTATTCCGCGCCAGCGGATCTTACATTCTCAGCTCATTTGCTGAAGGTTCCCTTTCGGGCGCATGTAGGACTTTACGAAGATGAGACTGCCGAATTGTGCCATTGGCATATTCCGGCGGCGCATTTTCTGGAATCGTGGGGGGACGCGCGGGCTTATGACGGCGCGGTTGGTCTGATGCAACCGCTCATCGCGCCGCTTTACGACGGTAAGTCACCGAGCGAAATTGTGTCGGCGATCCAAGGACACGCGGATAAGAACGGGCACGACTTACTGCAGGAATTTTGGAAAACGCAAAAGAATGATAAAGAATTTCAGAGTTTCTGGGAGACCGCTCTGCATGACGGTGTGGTCGCGGCCGGGCCAGCGCCCCCCGCAATCATCGCGGTGAAGCTTGGTCCAATGTCACCGTCTGCGATCCCAGCGCTAAAGGCAGACGAAGTTGAAATTGTTTTCCGTCCCGATCCCACCATTTACGATGGGCGTTTCGCGAATAATGGTTGGCTTCAAGAAGCGCCGAAACCAATTACGAAACTCACCTGGGACAACACGGCGCAACTAAGTCCCGCGACTGCGCAGAAACTTGGCGTGGAAAACGGCGACGTGGTTCACGTGGTGCTGAACAGTCGCGGCGTTGAAGCACCGGTTTGGATTGTTCCGGGGCAGGCGAATAATTCCGTCACTGTTCATCTGGGATACGGACGACGCAAGGCTGGGCGAGTAGGAACTGGTGTCGGATTCAACGCTTATTTGTTGCAGGACAGCGCTTCGCCGTGGATCGCGTCCGGCGTGCAAATTATCAAGACCGGGAAGAAATATAAGCTGGCTCCTACGCAGCACCACAACATTATTGATGTGAATGGACATCCGGAAGAGATGGAGAGCCAGTACGCGTTCAAGCGCGATTTGGTGCGCATTGCGACGCTGGATGAATTTAATAAGAATCCGAAATTTGCGCAGGATGAAGCGGAGCCCGAGCCGCCGAAAGAATTGTCGCTGTATCCGGGATTTAAGTATGAAGGATACGCGTGGGGCCTGGCGATTGATTTGAATAAGTGTGTTGGATGCGGCGCGTGCGTGCTGGCTTGTCAGGCGGAAAATAATATTCCTGTAGTTGGAAAGGAACAGGTGATTGCCGGGCGCGAAATGCACTGGATTCGCGTGGACACTTACTTCCGCGGCGATGTGGATCAGCCGGAAACTTATTTCGAACCTGTTCCGTGCATGCATTGCGAGAACGCGCCGTGCGAAGGTGTTTGTCCGGTGGGCGCCACCGTCCACAGCCCTGAAGGTTTGAACGAAATGGTTTACAACCGCTGCGTGGGGACGCGGTATTGCTCGAACAATTGTCCTTACAAGGTTCGGCGATTTAATTTCGAGCTTTTTGCGGACTTCACGACCGAGTCGCTGATGTCGTTGCGTAATCCGAATGTTTCGGTGCGCAGCCGCGGCGTGATGGAAAAATGTACTTACTGCGTGCAGCGAATTCAGTCGGCAAAAATTGACGCGGAAAAACAGGATCGCAGCGTGCGCGATGGGGACATTGTGACGGCGTGCGAAGCGGTGTGCCCAGCGCAGGCGATCGTGTTCGGTAACATTAATGATAAGAACAGCCGCGTTGCGAAATTGAAAGCGAGCACACGGGACTACACGCTGTTGGCGGAATTAAATACGCGGCCGCGAACGAGTTATCAGGCGCGGCTGCGGAATCCGAATCCTGCGATGTCTTCTTTTGGGAAAGCTGAGTGATGAGACGCCATCCACTTTACGGATTGCTGGCGGAATTTGAATCGCCCGAAGCGCTTTTGGAAGCGGCGAACAAAACTCGCGCGGCCGGATACAAGCGAGTGGACGCGTTCACGCCGATGCCAGTGGAAGGATTGGCGGAGGCGGTGGGATTTCATCACACGAATTTGCCGCTAGTGGTTTTGATTGGCGGAATACTCGGCGGCTCGACGGGATTTGCAATGCAGTATTACGCGAACGTGATTAGTTTTCCGTTGAATATTGCCGGCAAGCCGCTGAATTCGTGGCCTGCATTCATTCCAATTACGTTTGAGTTGACGATATTGGGCGCGGCGCTGGCGTGCGTTTTCGGAATGCTGGCGATGAACGGGCTGCCGACTCCGTACCATCCGATTTTTAATGTGCCGCGATTCGCGCTGGCCACACGCGATCGATTTTTTTTGCTGATCAAGGTGCGGGACCGTCAATTTGATCTGGCAAAGACGAAACAATTTATGACAGAGCTGCACGCACGGGAGGTTTCTGAAGTTGAAGTATAGCGTGCAAATTCGGCGTGGCATTTCGAGCGTGGCAGGAATCGCCGCGCTGGCGCTGGTGTGTTTTGCGAGCGGATGCCGTCAGGATATGCAGGTGCAGCCGCGCTACAACCCTTACGACGAGTCCAATTTTTTCGGAGATAGCCGGTCGGCGCGTCCGCCGGTGCCGGGAACGATTGCGCGCGGGCAGCTTCATCTGGACGAATTGCTTTATTCGGGAAAAGTGGACGGCAAGGACGCGGAAGTTTTTCCGTTTGAGATTACGCGCGCGGATTTAGATCGCGGGCGCGAACGGTACAACATTTATTGCTCGCCGTGCCATGACGTGACGGGCAGCGGGCGCGGGATGATCGTGCTGCGCGGATTTCCGCAACCGCCGTCATTTCATATCGATCGATTGCGTCAGTCACCACCGGGACATTATTTCGACGTGATGACGAATGGATTGGGCGTGATGTACAGCTATGCGGCGCGGGTGAGTCCTGAAGATCGCTGGCGCATTGCGGCTTACATTCGCGCGTTGCAACTGAGCGAGCAGGCGACGATGGCAGATGTGCCAGCGGCGCAGCGCGGAACTTTGCAGACGGACACGGCGCACTAAATAAATTTACGCGAACAACATCAATGTCAAACACGCAGACAAATTCGCCGATGAATACAGGGGATAATCGCCTGCCGCAATTCGATGGCGTGCGGAAAGTCGCGCTGATCACCGGAATTATTGGCCTGCTGATTTCGATTCCGGCGCTGATCATGAATCCGGAACAATTTCATCGCTCGTATTTGCTCGCATACATGTGCTGCCTGGCGATTCCGCTGGGATGCCTGGCGCTGGTGATGATGCATCACCTGACGGGCGGCGGCTGGGGATTTATTATCCGCAGAATTCTGGAAGCGGGCACGCGCACGATTTGGCTGATGGCGATTCTTTATTTGCCGATGCTAGTGGGGCTTTCGCGGATTTATGGATGGGCGCGTCCGGACGCAGCTTCAATTCCTGTGTATCAGCAAAAGCATTTTTATTTGAACGTGCCGTTTTTTATGGTGCGCAGCGTGATTTATTTTGCGCTGTGGCTAGGGCTTGCTTGGCTGCTGAATAAATGGTCGGCGCAGCAGGACGAGCCGGGAAATCCCAACGCAGAAACGAAATTGGAAGGCATCAGCGGGCCGGGACTTGTGCTTTGGGGAATCGCGGTAACATTTTCGGCGGTGGATTTGGTGATGTCGCTTGAACCGACGTGGTTTTCGAGCATCTACGGAATGATGATCATGATCGTCTACGCGCTTTCGGCGATGGCTTTCGTGATTTTTATCGCGCGGAAATTAACGGACCGCGAACCGTTGGTGC
>DATBYL010000194.1:0-3461 GCA_036513735.1 Candidatus Acidiferrales bacterium | reverse complement strand
CAAGTTTCACTGCGGCGGCTACGGAGAGGACCGGAAAATCGAATGCGCCTCGGCGGCGCAATTTCCAGTAAGTGCTTCGCCAGTTTTTTCTCGAACCTATATGGACTTCGGTCAGGATTTCGTCTGGGCGGCGCGTTAAATAATTCATGCCATCATTATTAAATAGATCGGCGAGAAGGAGTCCGCGTTCACCGGATTTTGAAACGAGTGTGACACGAGCGCCCAACGCGATTAGCGCCGGCGCGGTATCGGTGGACGAAACGGCAACACATTTCGGGCTGCTGAGCGCAACCCAGCAGCGGGTGCCGTCTTTTTTCATACAAAAATTAATTGCTTTACGCCATTCGTAGCTTTGATCGTAATAGTTGCAGCGCGTATCGAGGCAAATGTTTCCGCCCAAAGTGGCGACGTTACGAATGTGCGGCGTGGCCACTTGCGCGGCGGCCTGCCAGAGCGCGGAATATTCATTGCGGAAACGTGCGTCGGCCGCGATGTCTGTGAGAGTCATGCACGCGCCGATTTTCAGACCGGAATCGTCATCGAGCGTAATTTCACGGAGGCCTTCGACGTTGCGAAGGCTCATCAATGTGCGCGGGACTTGCTGGCGGCGCTTCATGTTTGGTAGCAAGTCCGTACCACCTGCGAGGGCCATCGCATTTTTTCCTTCGCCATCCAAAATGCGCGCGGCTTCTTCGATGGTGCGCGGCGAACGGAACTCAAATAGCGGCAGGCGCATCATGAGCGGTTGGCCTTTTCTTTTTCCTGACGTTCACGAGCGCGGCGCGATTTTTCGTTGGTGGCGTAACCGTCGCCACCTTCCCAAGGCGGAGGAACGAGCAACGATTCGCCCCAGGCGACAGTCGGAAAGATTATCGAGGGACCGTAGCGCGGATCGCGCCCGGCATTTTTTTCGGCGAGCGCTTTCAGAATTTTTTCCGGAGTGATGGGCGATTCGTCTACGCGCACGCCGACTGCGTCATACACCGCGTTTGCGATCGCTGGAATTACGGGAAGCAGCGGGCCTTGTCCAACTTCTTTTGCGCCGTAGGGACCTTGCGGATCGGGTTCTTCGACGAGGTCGGTGAACACGTCGGGCATATCGAGCGAGGTGGGACTTTTATATTCCAGAATTGACGGAAATTTGTGAACGAGCGCGTGAGAATATTTTTTCGGAAGGCGACGAAATTCCTGCTCCTCCATTAAAGCTTCGCCGAGGCCCATGTAGACGCTGCCTTCGATTTGTCCGCGGACCAGAGTGGGATTGAGCGCGCGGCCGATGTCATGCGCGATCCAAACTTTTGGAACAGTGAGCCAGCCCGTTGCGGGATTTACTTCCACTTCAATTACAGCGGCCGAATAAGAATAAGTCGGTGATGGGCCCACGCCGCCGCCTTTGTAGAGTGCTGGAGATTTTGGCGGAGAATATGAGCCGACGGTTCCGAGGGTTCCAAATTTTGTTTCGGCGAGAATAATTGCATCTTGAAATGAGATTTTGCGGTCAGGAGAGTTTTTGTCGAACACTAGATGATCGGCGAAGCGAATTTGCTCTTGCGGTATTTCAAATTTGATCGCGACGGCTTCGGCGATGATTGCTTTGGCGCGCTCGGCTGCTTGCAGGGCGGCGTTTCCGGCCATGATGGTTACGCGGCTGGAATAGGAGCCCAAATCGACGGGGCCGAGATCGGTATCGCCGGTGTAAACGCGTATGTCGAAAGGATCGATGCCGAAAACTTCGGCGACGATTGAGGCGAGCATGTCGTCAGAACCCTGGCCGATTTCGCTGGTGCCGGAAAAAACGGTGACGAGTCCGCTGCGATCGAGTTTCAGTTGCACACCGGATTGCGGCATGGCATTCCAATAAATCGGCAGGCCCGCGCCGGTCAAGTAGCAGGAACAGGCGAGACCGATTCCCTTGCCGTACGGCAGTTTGCGAAATTTTTCATTCCATCCGGAACTTTTCACCACGCGGCGAATACATTCAGACATGCCGACGGTTTCGAGCTTCATGAAATTTGCCGTTAGAGAATTCGGTTTGGTGGCGTTCTTCAAACGGAACTCAGCGGGATCTATATTTAATTTTTCGGCGATCTTATCGATTTGAATTTCCTGGCCGAATCGCGGCTGCACAGTGCCGTGTCCGCGCTTGGGGCCACAGGGAGGCTTATTTGTGAACATGCGGCAGCCCTGAAATTTGTAGCGCGGAAGGTGATAGGTGGTGGTTTGAAGCGCGCCGGTATAGAAGGTGCTGGCGACGCCGTAGGAACCGTACGCGCCGCCGTCGATTAATGTTTGCAAATGCATGGCGGTCAACATGCCGTCTTTGTTCACGCCGGTTTTAAATTTCATCAGCACGGGGTGGCGGCCGCGATGGCAATAAAAAACTTCTTCGCGGGTGAGAGTGATTTTTACCGGGCGATCCAAAATAAGCGCAGCCTTAGACACGACAATTTCGTGATTGAAGGGATCGCTTTTTCCGCCGAAGCCGCCGCCATTGGGAGTTGCGATCACGCGGATGTGGCCCGCGGGCATTTGCAAGACTTTCGCGAGAGCTTTGTGCAGATAGTGCGGCGTCTGCGTGCTGGACCAGATCGTCAGCTTCCCTTCGGGATCTTTCATGGCCACCGCGGCGTGCTGCTCGATGGCGAGATGCGTATTGCCCTGAAAGAAAAAAGTGTCCTCGAAAACGTAATCGGATTCGGCAAAGCTGGCGTCAACATCACCGAACTGAAGCGAGACGCGCTTGTGAACATTTCCTTCTTCGCCGTAGTCGTGAATTCGCGGCGAAGGAATAGCGAGCGCTTCTTCGGGATCGGAAATTGTGGTGAGCAGTTCGTATTCAACATCAATTAAATCGAGCGCTTCGAGCGCGGTTAATTCCTCGCGCGCGATTACGGCGGCGACGGGATCGCCGACATGTCTGACGTGACCGGAACAGAGAGCCTGCTCGTCCTGGCTGACGGGAATAATTCCATATTCGATTGGCAAATCTTTTCCGGTGAGAACCAAGTAGACGCCGGGATGGGCCGCAGCCCGCGAGGTATTGATGCTGGTGATTCGCGCGTGCGGATGCGGCGAGCGCAGCAATTTGCAGTACGTCATGCGCGGAAGTGTGATGTCGTCGGCGAAACGAGTTTGGCCGGTGACTTTGGCGCGCGCGTCCACGCGGCGGCGGGCGATGCCGATTACGCGCAGATCTTCCGCGTCTTTTTGCGGCGCAATAATCGGCGGATCTAAAACTTTCGACACGTTTTATTTTCCTGATACTTTCTTTGCGGAAGCAATTTTCAATACCGCGGATTCGACTGCTTCAAAAATCTGCAGGTAGCCGGTGCAGCGACAGAGAATTCCGGAGAGCGCTTCGCGGATTTCGTCGCGCGATGGATCACTGTTGTTTTCAAGCAACGATTTCGCCGTCAACAAAATTGCTGGAGTGCAGTATCCGCATTGCGCGGCGCCGAGAT
>DATBYL010000193.1:0-3467 GCA_036513735.1 Candidatus Acidiferrales bacterium | reverse complement strand
AGCAGCCGCTCGGCGCTCTCGCAATTAATTTCGAGCGCGGGCGCGTTCGCTTGTGCGGAAATCGCGAGCTTCTCGTTCGCCTCGGGCTTCACAGCAGCCCTCCCAACTGCACGCGCAATTTTCGCGTCGCGCGGAAAAGAGAATTCTTCACCGTCTCTTCCGTTGTGCCCAGCATGTCGCCAATCGCGCGCAACTTCAGTCCTTGAAAATGTTTCATTTCAAAAATAATTCGTTCCCGAGCGGAAAGTTGCCCCATCGCAGCGGAAATTTGAATTCCAATTTGTTTTCCAATTGCCGCGCGCTCCGGATCGGAACTCGCATTCATCTCGCGCTGCTTCTCAAAAAAATCCTGCGGCACGTCGCTTTCATCCGCCGATTCCGGAGCTTGATCTTCCGGACGGCTCTTGCGCCGGCGCAAATGATCCAGACAAACATTTGTGACGATGCGGTAGAGCCAGGTATAAAAACTGCACTCGAAGCGGAAGCGCGGAAGATTTTTGTAGGCTTTCAGAAATGCTTCTTGATAAACGTCACGCGCATCCTCGGGACGGCGCGTTAAATTCAGTGCCAGCCGCAAAACATCGCGGTCGTATCGATGAACCAATTCTTCAAACGCGTTTTGATTTCCTTCTTGCGCGCGCTCCACAAGCGTGCGGTCATCCAGGCGGGCGCCCAGTTGAGCCGAACGGTCTGCGGCCCCGATTGTGATTCGGTCCCCCGGTAACGCGGTCGCTAATCCAAATAGAGGCATCCTGCATATTATAGACGCCACGAGTTGCCGAATGTGAGCACGTGATTTGAAGTCCCGGGAACTCCGATCACCCGATCGGCGGCTGGTCTTTCGCTGTGGCCTTTAGGAGACAGCCAAAAGTATCGCGACGGGGGTACCCCCCACCCTGTTTTGCAATGTGTATGCTAATAAAGGACTTACAGCGATCTGTGGTTGATCGTTGTGCTAATAAAGGACTTACGGGAAGTTTCGTCATTCACCGCCAAGGGAGCCGAAACTGAATCCCCGTGCAGCTCCGGCTCGTTAACTGCCTATATTTCAGTATGTTAGCTGGGATCTGAGCGCACTTCGCCGGGCACATCGCCTCGCCATACAAAGAAGCTCAGCGCCGAATCACCCTGCTTCAACAACCGTGTCCTTTGCAATACACCAATCTCATCCGGCACCTTATCCCACCCCGCATGCTCGACAATCAGTTTTCCGTGCGCCCCCAGCAGTCGTTCGGCAATATTCTGCTCTCCGATCCGCTCCAACAATTTCAAACACTGCCGCATATCCGCATAAGGAGGATCCATGAAAACAAAATCCGCGTGCACCGCGCGTTCCGCAAGTTGTGTCAGCCCTCGACGGGCGTCCGTATTTGTAAGTTCAACTTCTGAAGCCGCGCCGCGCGCCACGGACGTGCTCACGCCAAGCGCCAGCAAATTTGCGCGAATCAGTCCCGCCGTCGCTCCATGCTTTTCGATAAAAATAACTTGCCGCGCGCCACGGCTCAGCGCTTCAATTCCCACTGCTCCCGTTCCAGCGTAACAATCCACAAAAATCGAATCTGCAACTGCGTCGCTCAGAATATTAAAAAGCGTTTCGCGCAAGCGATCGCTCGTCGGACGCAATTCCAAATCGCGCACCGGTTTTAATATTCGGCTACGAAATTTTCCCGCTACGATTCTCATTTATTTTTCATCACCCTACATGCGCCAGTTGATAACGCCGTCGCCAGGTCACATCAAGCTTTGACAACAAT
The DNA here is from genome assembly GCA_036513735.1 of Candidatus Acidiferrales bacterium. Lineage (GTDB taxonomy): Bacteria > Acidobacteriota > Terriglobia > Acidiferrales > UBA7541 > DASTCZ01. The sequence goes on along the minus strand of DATBYL010000193.1, from coordinate 1,713 downwards.
TTTTCCAGCGCGCCCGGATTCACTTTATCTTCCACCAATTCAAAAGCATCTCGCCGCGCCAATTCCAGAAATTCTTTATCGCGCAATGGATTCGCAACACTAAATCCCATCACGCCATGTTGACGCGTGCCGAAGAATTCGCCCGGCCCGCGTAACTTCAAATCCACTTCGGCAATTTCAAATCCGTTGCACGTGCGCACCATCGTTTCCAAACGCTCGCGTCCTTCGCCCGCTAGATTTTTCGGCGCAACCAGTATGCACAATGATTTCTCGCTGCCTCGTCCGATGCGTCCGCGCAATTGATGTAACTGCGCCAGTCCGAATCTATCCGCGTGTTCAATTACCATCACCGTGGCGTTTGGCACGTCCACGCCAACTTCGATTACCGTCGTCGAAACCAGTATTTGTAATTTTCCCGCGCGGAAATTTTCCATCACTGCTTCTTTTTCATCGCTCTTCATCCGGCCATGAAGCAATCCAACTTTCAGTCCCGGAAAAACTTCGTGTGAGAGCCGCTCATATTCTGTAATCGCCGCTTTCAACTCGATCTTTGATTCTTCAATCACAGGATACACAACGTATGTTTGTCTTCCGTGCGCAACTTCACGCCGCACATTTTCCCAAACTCCCGGCAAATCGGAATCCGTAACCATTCGCGTTTCGATTGGAGTGCGTCCCGGAGGCATTTCGTCAATCACCGACGTGTCCAAATCTCCGAACAGCGTCAGCGCCAGCGTTCGCGGAATTGGCGTCGCCGTCATCACCAGCACGTCCGGCATGCGCCCTTTGTCAATCAGCTGTTTGCGTTGCAAAACTCCGAAGCGGTGCTGCTCATCAACAATCACCAGTCCTAATCGCTTAAAAATGACTCCCTCTTCGATCACCGCATGCGTTCCGACTACAAGCTGCGCTTCGCCGCTGCGAATATTTGCCATCACTTCGCGTTTCGCCGCGGCCCTCAGCTGACTCACCAACAATTCAACTTGATATCCGGCTTTCTGAAATATTCTCCGCGCCGAAAGAAAATGCTGCACTGCCAAAATTTCCGTTGGAGCCATCAACGAGACTTGATATCCATTTTCAATCGCAATCGCCGCCGCTTCCAGCGCCACAATTGTTTTTCCACTTCCTACATCACCTTCCAGCAATCGATTCATCGGCGAGGGCTTTTCCAGATCGGCCGCAATTTCACCCAGCACGCGTTTTTGCGCGCCCGTCGGCTTGAATGGAAGAATACGTTTCACCGCTTCGCGAATTGCCGGCTCGCGAACACGAAATGCGATGCCCGCCGTCTGTTGCATATTTCTTTTTCGCATCGCCAAACTTAATTCGTAAAAAAACAATTCCTCGAAAATCAATCGCATGTGCGCCGGAGAGCGAAACTCATTCAGCTTCTCAATATTTTCTTCCTGCGGAGGAAAATGTACATACATCAAAGCTTCGCGTCGGCTCGGATATCCGTGGCGCTTCAAAATATCCGCGGGAATCCGATCCGGAAAATCCGGTGGCAGCGCCCCCAGCGCCTGATGCACAATCCGCCGCAACATTCGCGAACTGATTGCGCCCATCGCTTCGTAAATGGGAACGATTCTTCCGACCTCCGTGGAGTCGCCTGGCCCCAGAGTTTCCACTTGCGGATTTATCATCTCCAACCGCACCGGCCGTTGCGGATCAAAATCCACTTTCCCGTGCAACACAAGTTGCTGGCCTTTT
>DATBYL010000192.1:0-11717 GCA_036513735.1 Candidatus Acidiferrales bacterium | reverse complement strand
TTCTTGCCAGAGGATCGGTAAGCGCTCGCATCAGTTTGATTTCACCTCGTCATGGTTATCGCCGGCGCAGGCTTTTATTTGCGCTACGGCGCTGCGTATTTGTTTCAGATGCGCGAGCAGTTGACGAAGATTCGCAGCTGGCACGTGAGCAAACTGTTTGCGGTGCATTTCTTCCACAGGCTTATCCAATTTTTTCAGGAGCTGAATTCCCTCGGCGGTGATGCAGGCCTGCACCACGCGGCGATCCTTTTTCTGACGCGAACGCGCGACGAGTCCGCGGGCTTCCAGACGATCGAGCAGACGCGTGATGTCCGGATCGCGCGTGATCATGCGCGCGGCAATTTCGCCGCAGGGCAGTCCGTGATAATCGGCGTCACTTTCGCCGTCCCGGCGGGCGCCGCGCTGCTCGGCGTCTCTGTGCGCGCCGCGAAGAATTCGCAGGGCGTTATATTGAGTGTGAGTGAGTTCGGCTGTCTTGAGAGTTTCTTCGAGCGGGCGGATAAGCAGGTCGGCAACGTGGAGGAGCGTTAGAGAGACTTCGGCTTCGATGGGAATTGGTAGTGCGTGCGCTGCAAGTTTGAATTTGCGGGTACGGCTGGCCACGAATCTATATTAGTCGTTATAACGATAGTTGGCAAATGCGGGTTTGAGCGATCACCGCTTCGCGAACCCCAGATACGCGCGGATTGCTGCCGCACAAATCAGTGCAACGGTCGGCGTCACGAACGCTGAAAGAGTTGCTTCCCGATTGAACCATCTCAGCGCGAGTGCCGCAATCACGCCACATATGCCAGAGATCCACACGATAGACTTGAAAACTGGAAGAATATCGAAATCGCGAAACGCGACTTGGTAAAGCAACGCAGCTAATAATGTGGCAACCACTGCTCCGACTACGGCAGCTTCCAGTGCGATGAGAAAAGCATCCGCGCGAGGGATATAGCCGGCCAAGCCCTGCAATGCGCCGATAATCGCTCCCGCAAACAGAGCCTTGAAGCACAAGTTTCCGAAGCTTATCTGAGAATTCGGCGCTGGTTCGATTTCAGACATCTTAATTCTGTCTACGGCTTGGGTAACGGACGCAATAAAATCTCGCTCATGAAATTTGTTGGGCCTTGCGTGACGATTGCGGCTACGGCGTGGGCTACGTCTTCGGGCTGCAAGAGCTTGCTGTGATCGCGTCCTTTGTGCAGCGAAAATTCTGTGGATACGGAACCGGGACACACCGCGCTGACGCGAATATTGTGATTGCGAAAATCTTCGGCCATGCATGCTGTTAGTCCCATCAATCCAAATTTTGACGCGCAATAAATTGCGCCGCCCGCGAAAGCATTTTTTCCGGCCAGCGAAGCAATGTTGATGATGTGCCCGGTGCGGCGCTGAATCATTTCCGGAGCGATGGCGCGGCTCATCATGAAAACGGATTTCAGATTGGTGTCGAGAGTGTTGTCCCAGTCGTCTTCATTCAATTCGTAGAAAGGACCGAAATGTCCGATGCCGGCGTTATTCACCAGAATATCCACGGGACCGAGGGCCGCGCGCGTTTCATTCACCATCATTAATATGTCGGCCACGTCGGTAACATCGGCCACGCGCGAGAAAACTTCCACGCCGCGGTTTTGCAAACTGACGGCGGCTTGCGCGAGTCTTTCCTTATCGCGCGCGCAGATGGCCAGTTTTGCGCCCATATCGGCGAGACGTTCGGCAATCGCCAATCCGATTCCGCGATTCCCGCCGGTGATTAGCGCAACCTTTCCGTTCAGTTCGTTCGTTTTGCCCATTTTTTGTTGGAACTCCTAGTCCGCCGCCGGTGTCAAACAGAACGGCTTGCCGGTCCGCCGTGTATTCCGAACCGACGGCGCGAATCTTTTCGAGCCACCTTTAGCGCCGGATGAACATCTTATCAAAATAGACGGGTGAGGTCGGAACGTGCTTGCGCCGCTTGCGACAGATACATATAATCCACGCTTTACGTGTTCGGGTATTTTTGTGTGGGCGGCTGCAAGGCGAAGTCGGATCGCTGCCATGGAACTCTGTTTTGGAACTCTGCCGAGGAGGCATTAGACAGATGAGCCGTTTCGGAAATGTTTCACAAAGAATCTTGATGGGCGCCGTGCTATTTGCCGGTGTGGTGATTACTTCGGGCGCAGCATTTGCTCAGCCGGCACAGGCAGCGCAAGCCCCTCCCTACAATCGCGACGAATACGATAGATATATCGCGTGTACTGTGGAGAAAGTTCCCGAACTGAAGATTAAATGTTTGGACGAATTTGTCGCTAAGAGTCCGAACGCCGCTAAGTCGGCGGAGCTGGCTCCCTTTATTGCCAACGCTTACATGCTGGCCTATCGCGACGTGAAGGACTGGCCGAAGACGATTGAAGCGGCCGATAAGCTGCTGTCTTACGGCGAAAAAATTAACGCCGGTGATCAGCTGCAGGCGCGATTGGCGCGGGCGATGGCGTACATCTACGGCAAAGCCCAGATGCAAACGCCCGACAAGTTGAACGCAGCGCGGGATTCGGCGCGACAGGGCATCAAGGATTTGGACGGACTGAAGAAGCCAGATGCCACTTCGCAAGCGGACTTCGATAAACAGAAAATGCAAATTGCCGGATATTTTGACACGGTGATTGCGGACACCAGTACGGCACTGAAGGACGCGCCCGGCGCAATCGAAGCCTACAAGACGTTGGCCGCGCTGGATCCGACCGACTCTACGACTTGGTACAAGATTGGCCTTATGTACCGCGCGATGACGCCGCCGCAGGAGTTGGACGCATTCTGGGCATTCGCTCGGGCCGTCTCCATGAAGGGGGCGAACGAGGCGCAGATTCACGACTACCTGAAGAAGCTCGTAGTGGTTTACCAGCAGGCTTCATGCGACAAACTTGTGGATGACGAAGTGAATCAGATGATCACGCTTGCGGCTGGTTCTCCTGACCGTCCGGCCACGTATACCCTTTACACTGCGGACGACTTGAACAAGGCGCGCACGGATACGGCGAACTTTATTCCGTATCTCCGCGAAGGCGGCGAGCACGGCAAACTGATGTGGCTGGCCGTTTGCGGCTTGGATTATCCTGAAATTGTCACCAAGCTGATCGCGATTGACGCGCCCGACGTTGGCCCGGCGGTTCTGCACACTTTCACCGGCGTGACTGGCGATGAAACCAAAGACGGCACCGTTCCCGACATGGAAGTGAAACTGGACGGGTCGCAGCCTGAGGTTAAGCGCATCGTGCTGAACGACGAATTGCGATTCGGCGCAACGCTGGTGGGATACGATCAAACGCCATTCATGCTCCACTGGGAAAAGGGCAAGGTGAATCCGGAAGATATTCCGGCGGAAACCGGCAAGAAGCCGCCGGTGAAGAAGAAGCCGGGAGGAGCGAAGTAAGCGGCTGAGATCTAACGGTAACTGATAGAAACAAGAGAGGTCCCGGTGGAGTGCACCGGGACCTCTTTTAATTTCGGCCGAGGTGAATTTTTGTTATCCCCGCCGCCTGCGATGCGGGCGCGGGTCCAGCTTAAACACTCCAATTTTTCTGCTCAATGTATTCCGGTGAATTCCCAGCGCGCGCGCGGCGCGGGATTGATTGCCCTTCACGTGTTCCAGCACTTGCTTGATGTATCGCTTTTCAAATTCGTTCACCGCTTCTGGAAATAAAATTCCGCCCTCGACCATTCTGCCGATTAAAGTTTCCAGTTGATCCTTCATGTGATTTCACGCTCCGCAAGAGATTCGGTGAATGGCCCATTTCCGGCATGGCAAAAACGCCGGGCGAAAAGAGACGCAACCCGTTAGCGTCCTTGTATCAGCCTGTAAACGATCAGGGAAGCTCGTTCCCGGTCAGCCGCTGGTAGGCGTCACGGTATTTGGCCCTCGTCTGTGCGACGACCTCGGCGGGCAGCTCAGGCCCGGGGGCCTGCTTGTTCCATCCGATTTTCTCGAGATAATCGCGGACGAATTGCTTGTCAAAGGATGGCTGCGCCTGGCCGACTTTGTAGGCATCCAATGGCCAGAAGCGCGAAGAATCCGGCGTGAGCGCTTCGTCAATCCAGAGAAGTTCATTGCCGGTTAGACCGAATTCAAATTTCGTGTCGGCCAGAAGAATTCCGCGTGGCTCGGCATATGCGGCGGCTCGGCGGTACAGCTCCAAACTGACTTCTTTCAGCCGCTCGGCCAGAGACCATCCAATTCGCGCGGCGGCTTCGACTAACGAAATATTTTCGTCGTGTCCTGTGGTGGCTTTTGTGGACGGAGTGAAGATCGGCTCGGGCAGAATTTGCGATTCCTGCATGCCCGGAGGCAGCGCAATGCCGCAGACTGCGCCCGTCTTCTGATAATCCTTCCAGCCGGAGCCGGCCAGATATCCGCGCACCACGCATTCGATGGGGATTGGCTCGGTCTTACGACATAGCATTGCGCGGCCTTCCAGAATCGCCTTCGACGAATTCAGCGACACGGGAAATTCGTGCGAGGAAATCACGTGATTCGGAATCACGCCGGAAAGCCGATCAAACCAGAACATCGAGAGCTGCGTCAGCACGCGGCCCTTGTCCGGAATCGGAGTGGGCAGCACCACGTCGAACGCCGAGAGGCGGTCGGTGGCCACGATCAGCAGCGAATCGCCTACGTCATACAGGTCTCGCACTTTTCCGCGGTTGCGGAGATGAGCGCCTTCAAGATTTGTTTCCCAAACAATTGGACTCATACCAGGTGACGCCACGTTTTAGTTTCCTCCAAGCGGAGGCGGTATTCTATCGCGGCATGATAGGAAGTCAACCCTGCACGAAGAATATCCTGTGGAAGATTTTTGCGGCCGAGTTTTGCAGATCGTGTTACTCAGTCGGAGACGGCGGGACAATCAGTTGAATCGTCGCCGTGTGAACTAGATTTCCGCTCGTCGCAGTTATCGTCAACATGTAAGTGCCCGCCGTCGTACCTGGATCAAATCCGGATTGTCCGCACTCAGAGCCAGGAGCGAATGAGTTGTTAGCGCATCCGCTGATTCCCAGTCCGGTCACGAACATTAAAGCCAGGAACAATGATCTCTTGCGTTGAGCTACAGGAACTATCTTCGTGAAAGAAATCAGTAGCGCCAACGTGCTGAATCCAATTCCCAGAAATATGCCCGAGCGCCCGTCGAAGCTCCCGGGCTTCAGCAAACACACGTCTGGATTGCATCCTGCTACCGTTGTAAATACTTCAATCGCGGACGTCGCCGCAGTGCCGGAAGAGTCCACGCTAACTGGATTTTGAAATGCAAGGCAATCGGGCTGATCGGCTACCAATGGCAACGTGCTGCAGCCCAGAGTGACCTGGCCAGAAAAACCGTTCACGCCGGTTAATGCGACTGTTCCCTGGGCGCCGCCGCTCCCATTACTGAACATGATTGTGATCGGTGAAGGACTTACCTGAACTGTGAAGTCCGGTGCAGACGACGTCGTAGCCAATGATTGCCCGGCGACAAGTTCGTTACCTCGATTAAGGCGCACAACACGCCGAGACGGATTGTTAAACGAGCGAGGCGCGGCAGTGCGAGCACAACACAAAAGCGAAACAAGAAGAAAGAGCGTCCGTGAAGTTAAAGATGATCCCACTCGCATGGCCTGACCTCCTCTGGGTCGGAGAATCGGTTCCACTAAATCCTGCTGTGTTGATGGACGCGTGACTATGCGATTCGGTTACAAGATTGTAAGTGTTTGCTTACTTAGCGAACTACAACGGCGCGCCCTGCTAAGACGCCGCGCTACGACCGCGCCAGGTACCACACGATTCCGGCATTCATGACGATGTGAACAATCATCGTTGGCCACGGATAATTCGGCCTCGGAAAAAGTGCGGCTCCGCGAGGCGCGACAAATGTAAGAAAAGGAACGATCAACGCAATCGTAAGAAGTCCGGATAGGAACACTGCCGCGGTTTTCGCCCAGTTGCGCTGACGCAAAAGACTGACGGCGATTACGAGGCAAACAATTCCCAAGCCTAGTAAGGCAAAAAACGGCCAACGGAAGAAAAGCGCCCAGCGGGAAAAGTAACGCCAGCGCCACGCTAAAGAAATCACGCCAACGGGAGTGAACTCAAAGAAAATGGAGAGGTAATACGCGGCGATGAAAGTTTCCGCGATACGCGGCTTTACGGATTCTGATTCCCTCATAACGGGCAAAGAATACTGCGAGACGTCAAAATGCGCGAGCGCAATTTATCCTTCGGCGATTCGCTGCGCGCCCAGGCATCTCACGGGGCGGTCGTCGTTTTGTGTCGGAAGCGTCCGGTGATTATTGCCACGGCCACACAAGCGATCGCTGGAGAGAGAAGTGCGGCCCACTGGTACGTGCGCATCCACCAGTCTGTCGGGGGCACACTCCAACGGCTAGTTGCGAGATGACTTGCGACATATAGAATGGCAATGATAAACGCCCACCGTTCCGGTTTTCGGCCGATGGCCGTTAGAGTGATGCAGACGCCAGCGATGGCGGTGGCGAACAGTTGCGGAAGAGAATCCAAGAATCCTGTTGCGATTGCACCGATTACATTTTCATCGTGCGAAATTCCGTCGGTGAGATGCGAAATCGGAAAGAAAAGAATCGCCAGCCATCCGGATAGAAGCAACAGTCCGACGCAAATTAGGAAATTTCGGATTGTCGACATTTATGCCGCGCGCTCAGCGCGAAACCCTACGCCGCGTTAGAAGCAGCTCGCGCGGCCGGAGCAGCTTGCGTTTCCGCAACGGCTTCATTCCAGCGCACGGAAACCAGTTTGCTGACGCCCGGTTCCTGCATCGTGACGCCGTACAGCACAGGCGCCATTTCCATGGTGCGGCGGTTGTGTGTGACGACAATGAATTGCGTTTGCTGGCCCATCGCGGCAACCATGTCCGCGAACCTGCCGACGTTGGCTTCGTCAAGCGGCGCGTCGACTTCATCCAGGATGCAGAATGGACTTGGATGGTATTTGAAGATCGCGATCAGCAGAGCGAGCGCCGTCAGCGCTTTTTCGCCTCCGCTTAGAAGCATTACATTTTGCAGACGCTTTCCAGTCGGCTGCGCGACGACGTCGATACCTGCGTCGCCGGAACTGTCCAGTTCCGTCAAGCGCATTTCGCCGGTGCCGCCGCCGAATAGGGCGCGGAACGCTTCCGCGAAATTTGCGTTGATGGCTGCGAATGCTTCTTCAAATTTTGTTCGTGAAACTTCGTCGAGTTCGACAATCGCGGCGCGCGTATCTTCGATGGATTGCAGCAGGTCGGCCTGCTCGCGCGTGAGGAAAGTGTAGCGCTGATCGCACTCGTTATATTCTTCGAGCGCCATCATGTTCACCGGCCCCATGCCTTCGATGCGCGCCTTCATTTCTTTGTAATTCGCGTCGGCGGTGGCCAATTCTTCGCCGGTTAGCAGAGCGGGGAACTCGGCCATCATATCTTCCGGCTGCGCATTCAATTCTTCCTGACAAGTTGCACGCAGATGCGTGCGCTCACTGTCATTCTTCGCCGCTTCCACTTCCGCACGGCCGCGTTCTTCGCGCAATTCGCCAAGCGTCTGACGAATTGTGCGCAACGAATCGTCCACTTGTGCGGTGCGAACGCGCGCTTGTTCCCATTCCGTTTCGAGCGCGCCCTTCAACGCATCCAGACGAATTTTTTCCTCGCGCAACGCTTCAGCACGCCGCGCCTGTTCGCCGGATTCGCCTTCCAGTTGCATACGCTCCGCATTCAGAGTTGTGTGTTGCGCGCGCAATTCCTCCGCACGAGCAGAAGCTGTGACGCGTTCTTCTTCCAATCGCGCCGCCAATGCTTCGGCGTTGGCAAGACGTTCCGCGATTGCAGCAAGTTCTTCGCGCTTGGCGGAAACATCATGCTGATGCGATTCCACAAGCTGCCGCAGATCCGTAAGCTGCGCTGTGGCCATTCGCAAATTTTCTTCGTCGGAAACTCGCGAACGTGACGCCTCTGCGCGCTGTTCCTGCGCCGACTTCACGCGATTTTCCGCCAGCGAAACTTCGCGCCGCAGACGCTCAATGCTCGCCTGACAATCACGCAGTTCGATTCCCATGCGCACCAACGAAGCGCGCGCCTGATCCCGTTGCAACGTCGCACCGACCAGCGCTTTTTCCGATTCCATGTGGCTTGCGGAAATTGCCGTTAGCTCCGTTTCCTTTTCGGTGAGTTCCGTTTCCACGCGCTCGGATTCTGCAAGCGCGGTGGTCAATTCAATTTCGCGTTGCGCGGCTTCCGCTTCCAGCGCGCGCAATTCGCGCTTCATACCCAGCGGGCCCGCTTCCGCAGCGCGTCCTCCGCTGACCATGCGGCCCTGATAATTCGTTCCGTCCGGAGTGACGAAGCAGTAGGCCGGATATTCGCGCGCCAGAATTTCCGCAGCAGCAGAAGTTTCCACCAGATACGCCGACTTCAGGCGCGGCAAAAATTGTTTCGCGGCGTGGCCGAGCGGATCGCGGAACTCCACCAACTTATCCAGGCGCGAAATCACGCCCTTCGCGGTGGGGAAGGGAATTACATGCTCTTCGGGAAGCAAATTCAATTTGTTCAGAGAGTCCACAAAGAATGTTGCGCGGCCGCCGAGTTCTTCGCGCAGCATGGAAACGCCGGTTTGCGCGTGCTCAAAAGTTTCCACGACGACATATTCCAATTCATCACGCAGGAAATTTTCCACCGCTGCTTCGTGCAGCTCGGCAACTTCGGCGTAGTCGGCAAGCAATCCGACGGCGCGGAAATCGCGTCCGTTTGCCGCGGCATTTCCTGTTTCCGCATTTGCGGCGAAAAGTTTCTTCACAGCTTCCGCGGTGTAGGCACGATCATTCAACACTTGTTCAAGCGTTGAACGCTTTGCGCGCACAGATGACGCCGCGTCACGCGCCGCATCACATCGAGCTTCTAATTCTTGGCGGCTGTGGCGAAGCTCCGCGATGCGTGCTTTCACGGCCTGCACTTCGCTTTCGACACGGCGCGCTCGCGCGAGAATTCCCTGATAATGAACTTCGGCGGTTTGATCTCGATCGCGATGATGCAGCGACTCTTCCAGCAATCCCTGCTCGTCCAATTGTTTCTTGCCGAGAGTTTCTACGAGCTGACCAAGCTGCGCGTCTGCTTGTGCATGCTCGGTTTGCAAAAGTTCCAGTTGATCCGTCCATTCGCTGGCGGATTTGCGCAGTGACGCGATGCGAGCCTCGGTCTGTTGCGCCGTCTGAGTGTGCTCCGTCCCCTGCGCGGAAAGCGTGGCAACTAGCGCTTCAAGCGTGCGCGTTTCGGTGGTGAGAGCTTCGACTCCGGCGAAATGTTCCGCCGCGCGTGCGGCAACGGCGGCCGTCTGTTCTTCGGCCTGCATAATTTGGCCGTCAATCTGTGATGTGCGCGTATCCAGTTCGGATCGGCGCTGATGATTAAATGAAATGCGATTTTCCGCGCGATCTAGTTCCAGCGCGGTCTGATTCAGAATATTTTGATTCCGGCGCAGCTCGCCATCCAGTTCGTAAGTGCGGCTGGTAAGTTTTTCGTGTTCCACTTCCAACGAGCCGAGCGATTGTGTCTGCTCAGTTTCCGCGGCAATTGTTGTTTGTAGTAACGCGGTGAGCCGATCCGCTTCGCTATCCAGCTCGCGCGCTTTGCTGGCCATCACCATGCGCAGAAGTCCGCGCATTTGCTCGCGAATTTCCGCGTAGCGACGCGCTTTGCTGGCCTGCCGCTTCAGTGACGCGAGTTGCTTTTCCACTTCCACAACAATGTCATGCACACGCGCCAGATTCAGTTTGCTGGATTCCAGTTTCGCTTCGGCAAGGCGCTTCTTGGTTTTGTATTTCGTAACGCCCGCCGCCTCTTCAATAATTGCGCGGCGATCGGCGGCGCGGCTGGAAAGAATTTGTCCGATGCGTCCCTGCTCGATAATCGCGTAGCTATCTGGGCCCAGTCCGACGCCCATGAAAACTTCCTGCACGTCGCGCAAACGCGCGGTGCGGCCGTTGATCAAATATTCGCTCTGTCCGCTGCGATACAGGCGGCGCCCGATGACAACTTCGCCGGGCTTCACCGTCATGGCAGGCTTTGTTGCGCGCTTGCGTTTGACGAGGAAGCCCGGCTCGGTTGCGGCCGGCTGTGCAATGTGAATGGAATCGGCGTTGTGCGCGAGCGAAGTCTCGTTCGCAGAATCAACGCTGGCTTCACCAATTTCTTCGGCGGGCGAATCGCTCGCGCTGGCTTCCGCGGACACTTCCGCGTTCGCGCCGGAATTATTCGTCGCGTCTTCCGCATTCATGATGATTGTGTCCGGCGTTATGCGCGAATCATCCGCCGGATCGTTTGCTATCGCGCCAGCTTCAGCCGTCGCGCCAGTTTGTGCCGCGGCAATCTCGTCCTGATGCTCAAAAATAAATCGTCCAGCCTCGGCCAACTCGGGATCTTCCAGAGAAATGATCACTTCGGACATGCCCAGCGGTGGACGCTTCAGCGTGCCATTAAAGATGCAATCGGACATGCGTTCCGCGCGGAGGCTCTTGTGGCTCTGCTCGCCGAGTACCCACGATATAGCGTCCACTATATTTGATTTTCCGCAGCCATTTGGGCCCACGATGCAAGTTAAGCCGTTTCCGCTGAACGTAACCACCGTTCGCTCGCAAAAACTCTTGAATCCGCTGATTTCTACTTTTCTCAGTTTTAGCAAGGTAACCCTTTCCTTTTCAATGACCTACGCGCTCACGCCCATGCCATAAAACGGAAAACCACGGCGCATAGAGATGCGCGTTCCTTTGCCTCGACTGGGGGAAAATTTCGACAAAAACTGTGGAAGGACTCTTAGCAGGGCCCATCCGCCTGGCGCTACAATGGCGGTACGGAATGAAAATTTATCAGAGGTGGGGAAGGATAGCAAGACACATTCGCAACTATTTCGTGTGGGGAAACGCGATTTCCCGCTCACCGGCCTTAGGCGCTTCCCAGTCGCTTCGAGCAAATTCTTCTGAGATTTGCAACGAGGTGTTTCGATACTCGGTGTCGTCGGCCATATGTGCGAACGCGGCGTCCCCTCGTCGTCGTTCCCGCGGACGCTGGGTTTTGGCTCGCGCGGTAAGTTTGGATTTTGATGTCGCCATGAACTTCACCCTCGATTCGAGCGGTGTGCCGGTCAGCGTCTCGCGCTAACTTTCGCCCGCCTCAGATCTTTCAACTGATTAATGCGGACATCACCATCGGAGAATACGGCTCGGATTTCCAATTCGCCGCCCATTGCCTGAATTACTCCGCGCAACGTGCTGAGGTACATGTCCGTTCGTTTTTCCAACTTCGCGATTGCCGGCTGACCGACTTTGAATCGCGCCGCGAGTTGTTCCTGCGTAAGTTTGCGTGCTTCGCGAAGTTCGTCGAGAGCCATTTCGGCAAGTATTTTTCGCGCTCGAGCTTTGACTTCTGCTTGGGCGCGAGAGGGCATTCGCTCAAACAGTTCCTTAAATTTTCTGGCCATTAAGTAACCTTCTTTCCTCGCAATTGTTTCAAGTGATCGTCGAAAAGCGCGTCGGCGACGGGAATAAATTCTTCGTACCAGCGGTTATTTCCCGTTTTGTCCCCGCCGATCAGGAGAATTCCTGTGCGGCGTGGATCAAACGCAAATAATACTCGGTAAGGTCTGCCTGCATGCTGGATGACAAGTTCCTTCATGTTCGCATGCCTGGAATTTGAGATTGCACCGACGTGCGGACGGCGCAACGCGGG
>DATBYL010000191.1:0-11570 GCA_036513735.1 Candidatus Acidiferrales bacterium | reverse complement strand
CGGGACAGGGGGAATTAACAGCCCCTTGAAGAGTCAGATAGTTTCCGTTGGGGTCCATATGGTAGCCGTACGTTCCCGCGAACCCATCCAGATTCGCGTTGAGGACCGAGCCGTCGGGACCCCAAAGAACTGTTCCACCGCCAGTAGGATAAGTGACGTCGGAATTGAAAAAGAACCCGGTGGAATCGCTGGCGTACCCGGTGGTCGAGGTTGTTGTATTCATAATCCAATGCATTGTCATATTCTCGTCGATGTGCTGCGCGCCGACGATTTGCAACTGGCCGCCCGTTATGTAATTCACCTGTGCGGAAAGAATTCCCGGAAGCAAACTCCAGCTGCCCGCTATGTTACCCGGCGTCGATGCCGTCCAGAGAGGGATGTCGGCGGGATCGAGCACCTGGGTCCAGAAATTGCTGTCATAGGTGATCCTGAACTGAAATCCCTTCGGGTTGCCTCGCTGAGGAATTGCCTGGCCAACGGGAATTTCAAGGTGCAAGTGGCCGTTGGCTTGTTCGACGTAGCCCAACTCGACGGGAGTGGGCGTAGAGAATTCCGGCTGGCCGACGGCGTCCAGATAATTCGTCGTGCCTGCGCCCGACTGGGCGTGGGCCGCGCCGCTTGTTGCGAGCGCGAGGACGAGCGCCGCCGCGAAAAGGCAGACATTTCGCCAAGTGAAAGCGCGGGTAGTTGACTGGCGCAGTGAAACTGTTGTCTCGGAAACCTTCTGAAAGATCGCAGTTCGCATTTTGAGCTCTCCGAATGAAGTGATTCGTTCCAGCGTAAGCATATTGAGCAACAGCCGTGCTTATCAAAGTCCGCGAAAATTACTGCTGAAAATCAGTGTCGCCAAGTCCACTGTTGAATTTCACTGTGTCGAACTGAATGGCCACTAATTGCTGACTATTCAAGGATTCGGATACGGAATATGGAAAGAGCACGCCGTTCAACGTCCGGTAGTTAGAAAAAACTACGTCGTGAGGGACGCTCGGCACAAGGTTGCTACGAGTTGGGGAGAGATCGCGTGTGCGAACCACCAGGAAGGTGGTGGCGTCAATAAAAACGTCACGCTGAGCCAGCTTGGCGCGGGTGTGCGATGAGTCGTCCAGGCCGGAAAAAGTTTTTTGCAGGCGTATTCCATGCGCCTGTTGCCCGCCTTCCGTGACCAATCCGAGATCCGTGATACTGATGGTGGGATTGGCCAGGGCGGCGGCAATTTCCGCAAAAGGCAAGTACTTGTTGCCGGCGTTATCGGTGTGCTGATTCGGGAGCTGGCGGATCGTGCCGTTCGTTTCTTTGGTCCAAGTTAGGCCATTGTTCATTACGCCGGTCAGGACGCCTTCAGAGATGGTGGCGTCCATGCGGAACTGGCTCGCTCCGCGGCTCTTCACGCTGACCGTTCCTTGCTCCCCTTTCTCGGTCCAGTAATAGGTGATTTTCCCGGCGGCGGTGAAGTCGAGCACTGTTGCTAGCGCTTGCGCTCCGCCTGCGGTCGTCAGGGATTGATTCAGCAGCGCAACGGCTTGCGGATCGCGCTGCGGCGTGGGAGGCGTTTGCGTGCTTTGCTGAGCAAGAAGTGAAGCCGGAAGGATTGAGACAAGTGAAAATATTGCAAGGGCGATAGAGCGGCGCATAAAAGCCTCCGAGCGTCGAAGAATTGTAGTTAAACGCGCGGGACATTTATCATGCAAAGAATTATTGTGTCAATATAAATCGTGTTACAGATTAGAGAATTGTTGAGGGACGTATGACGCCGTACTACTACATGGCGTTAGATGGACCCTTCCCGCGTCGGGCAACCTGATTTAGAAGACCTGAATACAAACTCGATTCATGATTTTTGTGGCGCGGTCGGCGGCCAGTTGGGCGGGGTGATGCCGAACTGTTTGGCGTACTCGGTGTTGAGGCGTTGCCAGCCGCCGAATTTTATGGCGTCGGGGCCGACGATGCGGCCGAGGGGATCGCCGTCGAGAAGGTGGGAGAGAACGTCGAAACAAATGTGCCAGCCGGCGGCGCCCATGGAGATGAAGCGCGGGCCGATGTTGGTCCAGAGAGTGAGGCGCGTGCCGTCACCCATGGATTCGAGTTCCCAGCGCATGGCGAAGTCGCCCCAGTTGTATTCGAGGACGCTCGGAGCGTCGGCGCGCGTGATCGTTGTTTCGGTAATGCGCGACGCGGGCGCTCCCACCGTGGTGAGTTTTACTGTGGCACCGGGCGTGGCGAGGCTGGCGTCGGCGTCGAAAGGCGCCCACTCGTGAAGATGAGCTGGGTCAGTGAGCGCCTGCCATACTTTTTCGCGCGGATGACGCAGTTCTCTGACGAGAACTAGCGTGCGCTTCTCGCCGTCACTACGGACTTGCGCGCCGGTGGCTGGGCCTGGTGAGTAGTGCTGGCGATCGGTCACGGAATTCTCCTTAGATTATAGTTACCATTTCTTTATCCGAGAGAGTTGAACCAGATTGCCGCACGTGTCTTTTAGTACGGCGATGGTTGCGCCGGTCACGTCGGTGGGCGGCATGGTGAATTCGGCTCCGCGAGATTTGATGCGTTCGTGATCGGCTTTGATGTCTTCGGTGTTGAACATGATGGCGGGCTTGTTCTGCTGAAACATTGCGGACTGATACGCTTTAGCGGCGGGATTATCGTTGAGCGCTAACTGGAGTTCGATGCCATTGGGATCGCTGGGTGCGGCGACGGTCAGCCAGCGAAATGGACCCTGACTGAAATCCATTTTCTTGGTGCAGCCGAGCACGTCGGTGTAGAAGCGCAGTGCATTGTCCTGATTATCCACGTAGATGCTGGTCACTTTGATTTTCATTTTACTTCTCCTTTTTATTTTATTTATTGATTTATTTATTACGCTCGCGGTTTCGCCGCGGCGTTTTCTGCTTCACTTTCTTTTTTGGTGACGATTGCTGCATGCGGTCGAGATGGCGTTCGAGAGCGTCAACGTGCGCGGACCAGAAGCGGCGGAAGGGAGCGAGCCAGGCGTCCACTTCACGAAGCGATTCGGGCTTAAGGCGATAAATGCGGCGCTGTGCGTCCACGGCAGACTCCACGAAACCGGTTTCACGCAGAACACGAAGATGCTTTGAAACGGTAGGCTGCGTCATACGAAGTTTGCGCTCGATTTCTCCGACGGACTGAGCGGAGGAAACGAGAAGGCTGAGAATGGCGCGGCGGTTGGGCTCGGCGATGATGTTGAAAGCGGATTCCATAGTTATTGTATACCGTATGGAGTATATACGTGTCAAGGTATATTTTGGGGGAAGTTTGAGCGTTAAATCGACGTTACTTTCGCTGGTCTGATTCAGGAGGTAATGGCTTCGGTGAACATTTGTTGGATCATGGTGCGCGCTGGTTCCGTCAATGGCTTTTCTTTTTGGAGCAGGGCGAGCTTATCTTTGAATTCCGGCAGAATATCAGGGCGGACTCTTTTCATCGTCTGCAAGGTTTGAGCGAGCAGAACGCGAGCGGTGATATTAGTGGGGCACGATAGGCATAACTCGATGTTGCCGTCCAAGATTTCGCGAGCGCCACTCAAGAAGTCTTTCGGGACGCCGTCCATTGAACTGCAGCGGACGGCGAGAAGTTGTTCGAGACGCAATAAATAATACGGAAAGTTTTTGTCGGGTGGGACTTCGTAATTCTTGCCGGCTGATCGCGATTCTACGTTGGCTTCTTTGGTCAACAGTTTGAGGAGTTGGCGTGCGAATTCTGGAATTGAATCCTCCGGTTTCGCAGGCGGAAATGAGCAGGCCAGATTTCCGAGAAGCTTGGCGTCAACCGTGCGTATCAGACGAAGTTCCAGCGTCCACGGTTCGGTTAGCGCTTTGATGTGAGAGAGCACCACAAACTCGTTCTTGTTGTCGGTTTGTCGCGCGTACTTTGACGCGTCTTCATCGCTCCAAGGTTCGCCGGAGAGAATGAATCCGCCGGATCCCGCGGCCATCCATGGCACCAATGTTTGAACGCGCGCTTTACAGTTGAAAACAACTTGCTCAGCGAGGAACAGCGGCAACGCCCGGCTCATGCGGCCTTTGTCGTCGGCTAGCTGATGCTGGATGCGGTCCGAATCGGCGGTCACTGTGGCACTGCATCCAAGAAAAGAAACTCCGATGGCGTCCGGCAAATTCCGCGGAAAAAGCTCCGCGGCAGGCGATGTTGGCTTGAGCCACACCGGGCCCTCAATTGTGAGCATGGAAGCTTCGGGCGCGGTGTATGCGTCCGGGTTTTCCGATTCGAGCCGCTTCTTGGCGAGTTCGGTATCCCAGTAGCTGAGCGTTTTCTGCCAGTCGGGACGCTTGAGCGAATAAAGCTGATCCAAAATGCGGCGAGCTTCGTCGAGATGGCCGAGATCCAAGTGAGATTTGATCAAATTATTGCCGACTTGAAGACCGTGAACTGCAAAGACAAAATGTGGTTCGACGAGTTGCAACAATTCCGCGAGATAGCCGGCGTTGCCGAGATCACCGCTGATTTGCATCAGCATGTCGGTCGGGGCAGGATTATCGGCGCGAGAAAAACTTTCGCGATAGTAGGCGAGGGCTTGTTCCAAATTGTGTGATTGAAGCGCGGTTCGCGCCAATCTCAGTTGCGCGCGCCAGCTTTTGGGGAGAGTTGCGACACGGCGCAAGGCTGCTTCTTCACTGAACGAGCCTTCACGTTCGCGGAAAATTGCTTGATACCAGGAAAGTCCGCTTTCTTGATTGGGATCGACCTCTAATGCGTGCCAGAGGATTTCATCAGCCATTGAAGTATTTTTGCGTTTTGAATATACCTTCGCAAGATTTGTGAGAATCGATCCATCGTCGCCATGCTTGGAAATGAAATCGCGGAAGACTTTCTCCGCGTCATCTAGCCGACCTTCGTCCATTAGGACGATGCCCCAGACGCACGCGGCGCACGCCCGATCTGGATCGATTTTATAAAGTTGCCCGGCGGCAGCGACGATTTCGGAGCGAAAGCCGTCCTTCAGAGCGCCGACGATGACTGTGTAGAGGACTTCGGGATTGTTCCAGTTTGATTTGATGTTGCCGGGGAGGACTTTCGCGCGCCATTCTTCTTTTGGGACGAAAAATTCCCGACCGTAGCCGTCATACACGCGAATCATGTTTTTGTCGGTTGCTGGATCGGCTGGCTTGGCTTCGGGCTTCTTGCCGAGGCGATTACGTAGAAAACTCATTGCGTCTGCCTCGCAATTAATTTCGATGAACTGCACGCCGGGTATCCGGGTTCACTTCCGCTTTGCAGAGTTGGGCGGGATCCAAAATTGTTGTCATGCTTCATGCGCGCCGGTAGATTATAACATCGCGAAAAGAGTAGTTGGAGTAGCGGGTGGCCAAGAACGGATTCGGCGAGAGGGTGCGCTGCTCCACATTTACATTCTCGCCATTTTGTTCGCGCAATTGGGCGAGCGACGGCTTGTTAGTGGCGTCGAACAGACTGCTTCAATGTGAGTTACGAGGGGCTAGTGGGAATCGGAGGGTGAAGCAGTGCCGGCGTCCAGGCCGGAAAGATTTACAAGTCCGCCGGGATGGGGAGGAGCAGCCTGGGGTTTTAGCGTTTGCGGGCCGCGCCAGTTATCCAGGATGGCGACCTGTTGAACGCAAGAAACTGTGCAGTAGGGCGCGCAAGGTTTCACGGTCAGATATTCGCGATCGAGATCGGCTTGCGTGTAGGTGGCGAGAGGAACGGCGGGCATGCCGCGTTGCTGCGAACACCAGTGGACGAGTCCATTTTCACAAATATAAAGGTAGCGTGAGCCGGAGCGGCAGCGCCACTGGTTGGGTTTGCCTGCGGCGATGTTGTGCTGAAAACTGTTGAAGCGCGAAAACGAATGCTTGCCGAGCGACATAATTTCTTCAAAAATTTCCTGCTCGTGCGTGCCGAGAGGATCGAGTTGGCCGTTGGAGTCATGAATGATGCCGACGGTGCTGGTGAATCCGAGTTCCATCGCGCGATGTGCGACCTGGAGAGCGTCTTCGGGATTTTTCACGCCGCTGCCGAGAACGGAATTGATATTCACCTGGAAGACGGAATACTTCGCGAGATTTTCTAACTTTTGGTCGAGCACCTTCAAACTTTTCTTGGAAACTTCGTCGGGTTGCACGTTATCAATGCTGATTTGCAGGTGCTCGAGGCCGGAATTATTCAGGCGCTCAATGCGTTCGGGAACGAGAAGATAGCCATTGGTGATGAGTCCGGCGATCATGCCGCGCTTGCGAATGTGACGGATCACTTCATCAAGATCGGGATGGAGGAGAGGCTCGCCTCCGCTGATGGTGACGATGGCGGTGCCGAGACTCGCGAGCTTGTCGATGCGGCGCTTCATTTCGTCGAGCGGAACTGGATCTGAGAAATCGTCGAACTCATTGCAATAGGTGCAAGCAAGATTGCATCGGCGCATGGGAATAATGTGCGCGAGGATCGGCGAGCGCTTGGAAATGCCGCGCCAGCTGAGTTTGCGGACTTCGCGCAAGCGAGTGCGCCAGTAGCGCAGACGGCGCCGTAGCTCGACATTCCCGGATTGGACGGGTTCAGCCATTTCAACCTGTTGGAATATATCTTAATTGTAGCAGAGGAGTGACAAAAACAGCGGGGAGCGTGTCTATTTTGTTTCGGG
This sequence comes from Candidatus Acidiferrales bacterium, assembly GCA_036513735.1. Classification (GTDB taxonomy): domain Bacteria; phylum Acidobacteriota; class Terriglobia; order Acidiferrales; family UBA7541; genus DASTCZ01. The sequence continues at coordinate 4,948 of DATBYL010000191.1, read as the reverse complement.
TGTAAAATAGTTTTATGAGATGGCGGGTGTGCCTAGTGGCGTGCGGTTTTCTGTTTTTCGCGGGTGGCTCTGCATGGGGCTGTTCGTGCGATCTGATATTTGCCGCGTCGTCGCCGTGCAAAGGTCTGAAAGCGGCCGACGCGATATTTGTCGGGCGCGCAGTTAGTAGCGAAGGTTTGCCCGTCGGCGCGCCGGTTGAAAAAGTTAGAGCTTACAGATTTCGATTTGCTGTGGAAGAGAATATCTCCGGAATAAAGGATGCAGAGGTCTACGTTGGCACGGGCCGTGGCAACGGAGATTGCGGATTTCGATTTAAGGTTGGGGAGCAATACGATGTGTATGCCAGTAAGGACGACGACGGCGAAATGAGTACCAATATTTGCGCGGGAACACGCCGCGCGGACGAAGCAGTCGCGTTGATACCGCAGCTGCGAGCTATGCGCGATGGAAAGAAAGTTTCTTCAGTATTCGGGATTTTGCGGCGCACGCAACAATTTGAAGACTCCGTCCGAATTGAAGGCTATGACCACGTTCTTCCCGATGTTCGCGTTGTGTTGAAATCAGGAAGCAAATCTTTTGAGGCCGTCACGGACGAAAATGGAGCATATGCAATCTTCGGCGTGCCTGCGGGGAAATATTTGTTCTCGGCGTCGTTGCCGCCGAATCTTGAGATAGCAATTCCTTCCCTTGATTTGGCACCGAAGGCCTGTTGGGAAAATGATCTAGACGCGATGTCCGCGGGCCGGATTCGTGGACGTCTTATATTTCCGGATGGGTGGATTATGCCGTACGCGCCGGTCCAACTGTTCCGAGTGGAGGATTATAGACGCGCAGGCTCAGTTTGGGAAACTTATCAGCGAGCCGGAGAGACCTACTTTGAATTTGAGCATGTGACGCCCGGAAAATACATTCTCGTTTTCAATGACAAAAATTCTGTTACTTCCGAAGTTCCGTTCCCGCGCTCGTTTTATCCAGGCATGACCGATCGTGAATCCGCGGTGCAGATCGAAGTCGGTGAAGGACAGCAAGTTCTTGACGCAAATATCAAGTTGAGCGGTGGCCGCCTGAATCGAAAAGTTGTGGTCAATCTTGAAGTAGATAAGAAAGATAAGCCGATAGATATTGAACTTTCAGCGCACGCTGCCGACGGTAGCGAGAAGGATTTTTCGACGTTCGGATTGAAGCCGCGCTACTTCATTTTGTTTAGAGACACCGACTACACAATCACTGCGACGGCGAATTGTGGAATAGGAATGGCGAACGCCGCGAAGGAAGGCGGATCGCCGCGGCTAGTGAATCAAGTGGTTGAGGTTCGTGGGCCGGTCGAATATCCGAATGGAATCACGTTTGTTTTTGGCCCGTGCAAGTGACCTCGGTGCACGCTCCGCTGAATTCCTAGCGATGGTAGCTGTGTCGAGACTTCCTTTGACTTCCACTTCGCCAAGCGCATAGAATCGCGGCGGTTTCCGAAATTTCAGGTCGGACCTCACAGAGAAACTGAAAATCATAGATAGGAGCATTTGAATGCGAAGAAGATTGTGGCTTGGGGCAATGATGATTTGTTTGATCGGCGGGCAATCGGCGGGCGTTTTTGCGCAAGCGCCGGGCGGCCGTGGTGGACGCGGTGGAGGCGCGGCACCTGCCGAGGGAACTGAGGAAGCGTCGACGAAAGAAGAATCGTCGGTGACGGAACACACGATTACGATTGGCGGAAAAGTGATTCCATACGAAGCGACGGCCAGCACGATTCTGCTGAAGAGTGATGCGGGCGAGCCGATTGGTTTGATGTATTCGGTGGCCTACAGGCGGACCGACGTGAAGGATGTGAGTACGCGGCCGATTTCTTTTTATTACAACGGCGGGCCAGGATCTTCCACGATGTGGCTGCATATGGGCGCGTTTGGTCCGCGCCGCGTGGTTACGACGGAAGGCGAATTTACGGCGCCTGCTCCTTACAAGCTGGTGGACAACACGGAAAGTTTGATCGACAAGACCGACATGGTTTTCATTGACGCGATGGGAACCGGATACAGCCACATCGTCGGTAAGGGAACGCCGCAGATGTTCTACGGAATTGATGAGGACATGGGCGCGTTTGGACAGTTCATCAACACTTATATTAATCGCAACGGGCGCTGGAATTCGCCGAAGTTTCTGATGGGCGAAAGCTATGGAACATTCCGTTCGGCGGTGCTGGGAAATTATTTGCAGAACCGATACACGATGCACTTGAATGGAATTGTGCTGATGTCGTCAGTGCTGGATCTTTCGTCGCTGACATTCGGGCCGGGCGATGACCGCGTGTACGTTTATTATCTGCCAAGCTATGCGGCGGTGGCGTGGTATCACAAGGCGCTGAAGAATCGGCCGGCGAATCTTGAGGCGTTCATTGAAGAAGCGCGGCAGTACGCGAAGAGCGAGTACGCTACGGCGCTATTCAAGGGCGACAAAATTTCCGCGGCGGATAAAGATGCCGTGGCGAAAAAACTTTCTTACTTCACCGGGCTGAGCGAAGAATATTTGAAGAAGGCGAATCTACGCGTAACGCTTGGCGAATTCAACGTGGAACTTCTGCGCAGCCGCGGATTGACGGTTGGACGCATTGACGCGCGATTCACCGGCTACACGCGGGATTTGCTAAGCGAAACTTCGGCGGGCGATCCGGAAGGGCCGGCGGTCGGCGGAGCGTTCACTGCGATGCTGAATCAATACAATCATGAAGAATTGAAATTTGGATTGGACAAGGATTATCACAACCAGGGCGGTGGAAATTGGAACTGGGTTCGCGGGCCAGCCGGAGGACGTGGCGGAGGCGGCGGAGGATTTCCGGGCGCGCCGAACGTCTCAGGAGATTTGGCGCAGGCGATGATCACGAATCCGAAGCTGCTGGTGGAAGTGCAAAACGGATACTACGATATGGCGACGCCGTTTTTCGCGACCGAGTTCACGATGGAACATCTCGGACTGCCGGCGGAATTGCAGAGCCACGTGTCTCTGAAATACTACGACGCGGGACACATGATGTATCTGCACGATTCGGCGCGGACGCAATTGCACGCGAATATTGCGGCGTTTGTGGATAGGGCTACGAAGCAGTAGTTCAAAAAACCAACTTCGATGCGCCGGTTGGTTGTTCTTGCTTAGCGGCAAGACAATTGACCGGCGCATTTTTTATTGGATACTGAATTCCCTGATTTCAGGTGCGGCTTTCAAAGCTATTTCTTGAAGCTTATTTGCGATTCGGGGCGAAATATTGACTAGAACTTTGATCTTGTCCGAGTGAACAATCCCATTTTCTTCTTCAACTTGCGCTCCTTCCACCTTCGCGACTGCGCCTACCGGAGAGTGATTGGCAAGCACGGCGTACACGGTGCAAGCTACCAGATATGAGCCTTCGTGCGAAGGATGATGGCCATCGCCGAAATACAGGTTGATCTCGGGTGCGGTCTTTACCGTCGAGGTCCAGGCGGCCGAGACGGGGCACAGGATCACTGCGCCGGCCATTTTCCGCTCGAATTCGAAAAACGCATTGTTCAAGTCGGCTTGTATTCGATCAGGATCGTTCTCGTCTTTCCAGGTCATTAGGATTACGGTTTTTCCCCCAGCCCTTCGGATTTCTGTATCAAACATTTCGGCGTACTTGAAAAAGTCTGCCGGATCTCCGATTCGTTTTTCCCCGTTGACCTTGCCGCCGCCGAGCGCGCTTTGTTCGTTCATCACGACGAAATCCCAATGTTGTTTGCGGATTGCGGCCAGCGCTGAGCCTTGCTTCCAGAGGTCTTCGAGGCGGGCGCCGCCGATGGCGACCATTTCGGTTTTGATCCGCGGACCGTCGAGAGATTCGGAGATTGCTTCGACGATGTGCGGCATGTTGTTGAAGTAAATGAAACTGTTGCCGATGAAGAGGACGTGGAGTTCCGGGCTGAGAAGCTTTTTCAGCGTTTGTTGAGGTGTCTGAGGGCGGGATCCAGTTGTTGCGAACACTGACAAGAAGACGAGGAAAAGCGCGCGGCGAATTTTTGTTGAGCGGATCATGATGGATTCGTGTCGAAGGATTGTGATGCGTCGATGAAGAGCCAGGATGCCGCGCAGGCGATGGTGATGATGGCGGCGAAATCGAGCGCGCGATTCCATCCGAAATGTGTAGCGATGTAAGCCGTCAAAATTGGAGAGACCCAGCCGCCGAGATTTCCGAATGTGTTCATGAGTCCGGAAAGGGAAGCGGTGAATTCCTGCGTCATATCAATGCAGGCGGCCCAAAAACTTGCGACGGCGAACATGTTGAAGCCTCCGCCGGCCGCGAGCAACGTGATGGCGAGCCATTTATTTGTGGCGCCGCTGCCGAACCATAGAAATCCGGCGGAGGCGAGCATTCCGATCCAGACGGCAAGTTGACGTCCTTTGCGTTTGCCGAGTCTGCGGGTGGCTGCGTCAGAAAATTTCCCGCCGAGCGGCGCGAGAATTGCGATTGCGAGATAGGGAGTGGCGCCCCAGATGCCTCCCTGAGAAACGGTTAGTCCGCGGACGCGTGTGAGGTAAATGAAAAACCAGGTGTGAAAAATATAGATGGGATATCCCTGACAAAAATATCCGATGAGCAGCGCCCAGACGAATGGGCTCGCGAGAATCTTGCCCCACGGAGTTGGGTGCGGCTTATTTTGCGCGCCTGCTTGCGCGGATTGAGTGGAACGGATTAGCGCTAGTTCGGCGGCATTCACGCGAGAATTTTGTTCGGGGCGATCGGTTACGTATAAATGAAATGCGAAGGCGACGAGGAGTCCGGCGAGTCCGCAGAGGATGAACGACATGCGCCAGCCCCAGCGCTGCATGATCCAAGAAATTAAAAATGGAGTGAATGCGCCGCTGAGTCCGATGCCGAGCAGAGTGAAACTTGATCCGGTGGCGCGGTGCGCAGAGCCCATCCAATAGGCGACAATTTTATTTGCGG
>DATBYL010000190.1:0-3114 GCA_036513735.1 Candidatus Acidiferrales bacterium | reverse complement strand
AACACCAGTCCTGTCAGTAAGATAGCCATCAGCGATTTGGTATGGATATTCATTTTATCTAGGGGAACCGACCGAATTAAGGGCAGAGTCGCATACGTTTAGCGATTCACGACTTGTGCATGCCGCGACAAAGTCCCTTGCGGATAAGGTACCCGGCAAGGCTATTTCTGGACGCAGGGGAACTATAGCATTCGGTCTAGGATGGCTGGAACGGTTTCGAGGGCCATATTTAGGGCAGCTGTGTCTTTTCCGCCAGCCTCGGCCAAATCGGGCCTTCCGCCGCCGGAACCGCCCACTTCCTTGGCGATGGCCTGTATGATCTTGCCAGCATTGCACTTAGCGGTCAGGTCTTTGGTGACCCCGACAATGAGGACTACTTTTTCGTCTTCGACCATTCCCAGAGCAATCACGCCGGAACCAAGCTTCTGCTTCAGCGTATCCACGAGGCCGCGAAGGGCTTCGCGGGTCATATCGGGCACTCGGGCGGCGACTACTTTCACGCCTTTCACTTCGCGAGCTTTTGCGATCAATTCGTCGGCGCTGCCTTGCGCGGATTTCTTCTGAACGGTGTTCAGTTGCTTTTCCAGTTCGCGGCGGCCTTCGATTAGTTTCTGTGTCGTAGCCTCAATTTCTTCAGGACCGACATTCAGTCCGGCTGCGATAGAGCGCAGCGAGTCCGCAGCGCGTTGATATTCTTCTAGTGCGCGAACACCGGAAATTGCCTCGATGCGGCGCACGCCCGCGGCTACGGAACTTTCGCCAATAATTTTGAAAATGCCGATATCGCCGGAGCGCTTTACGTGCGTGCCGCCACAAAGTTCCTTGCTGAAAAATCCGCGGGGAGAAGTGGCGTCGGGAATTGTGACCACACGAACGTTGCTTTCCGGATAGCGATCGCCGAAGAACGCCAGCGCGCCTGATGCGAGCGCCTCATCAATGGCCATGATGTTGGTTTCGAGTTCGTTGTTCAGCAGGATTTCCTCGTTTACTTGCTGCTCGATGTCCTTTAGCTCCGCGGCGTCTACCGGCGCGAAATGCGAAAAATCAAAACGCAGGCGGCCTGGTTCAACGAGCGAGCCGGCTTGTTTCACATGCGTGCCCAAAATGTTTCGCAGCGCGGCGTTCATCAAATGCGTGGCCGTGTGGTTTCGCTTGATGTGCTCGCGCCGCGCGCCATCCGCGACAGTTGCCACGCGATCGCCCACGCGTATTGTGTCAGTGGCGACGACGCGATGCGCGATTAGTCCCGCCACGGGATAGTACGCGCCGCGAACGGTAGCTAGCTCAATGCTTTCGGCGTTGTCGTAAAGTTTGCCAATGTCCGCAACTTGTCCGCCGGATTCGGAATAAATCGCCGAGCGATCCAGAACAATTTCGGCTTCCGTGCCCGCGGCGATTTCCTGCACAGAACCATTTTTCGTGATGATGGATTCCACGCGGCAATCGCGCGCGCTTGAGCCAAAATAAAAATCCGGCTCCGTCTTGAATGTTGCGGCCAGTTTGGCGAATGTCGGATTTGCAACGTCCTTGTGCGCACCTTTCCACGATGCGCGTGCACGCGTGCGCTGTTCTTTCATTGCGGAATCGAAGCTGGCCCAGTCGACGGTGATGCCAGCGTCGCGGCAAACATCTTCGATGAAATCGCGTGGCAATCCGAATGTGTCGTAGAGACGAAATGCTTTTTCCCCGGCATAAATCGGCGCGGGTTCTCCGGGTTTCGGCTGGCCAAGCGGCGCGATATCGTCCAGCAGATGCTTTAATCCCACCTCCACCGTATGCGAGAAGCGGCTTTCTTCTGCATTCAGCACCCCGTCAACGCGCTTCGCCGTTTCGTCAAGCTCCGGATAAGCGTTGCGCATGTTGGCGCGGACTTCTCCTGCCATGAAAGAAAGGAATGGGCGCGGGGAATCGGAATTTAATTTTTCCACGTGACGCAATGCGCGGCGAATAATTTTGCGCAGCACGTATCCGCGCCCGTCGTTGGCTGGAGTCACGCCATCGGAAATAAGAAATGTGGCAGCGCGGCTGTGATCGGCCACAATTCGCAGCGACGGCTGGATTTCAATTTTGTTTGCGTCAACTCCAGCGCGCTTGGCGGCGGCCTGCATCAGCGGCTGGAATAAATCCGTATCGTAATTGGAAAATTTGCTGGGATCCCGCATGTTCAACAGAACAGCAGCAATTCGCTCCAGTCCCATACCCGTATCCACCGAAGGCTTGGGCAGGGGGTTCAATTCGCCACTGGAATCGCGGTTAAATTGCATGAACACCAAATTCCAAATTTCGGCGTAGCGCCCGCAATCGCAAGGAAATTTGCAATCAGCATGGCCTGTATCACTGGCAGCGGCGCCCATATCGTAATGAAGCTCGCTACACGGCCCGCACGGGCCGGTATCACCCATTGCCCAGAAATTTTCTTTCAAGCCGGGGATGGCGAAAATTCGATCTTCCGGCGCGCCAATTTTCTTCCAAAGCTCAGCAGCTTCCTCATCCGTGCCAAGCGTTTTACCCGGAGAAACTTCCGCGCCGCCAAACACCGTGAAATAAAGTTTCTCAACGGGAACGCCATACCACTTCGGCGAAGTAATCAGTTCCCACGCAAACGCAACGGCATCCTTCTTGAAATAATCTCCAAACGAAAAATTCCCCAGCATCTCAAAAAAAGTGTGATGCCGATTGGTGAAGCCAACATTCTCGAGATCGTTATGCTTACCGCCGGCGCGAACGCACTTCTGCGAAGTAGTGGCGCGCTTATAATCGCGGGTCTCAAGACCGAGGAAAACATCCTTGAACTGGTTCATCCCTGCGTTCGTGAAAAGCAGCGTGGGATCGTTCACTGGCACAAGCGACGAACTGCGCACGCGCTTGTGTCCCTTCTCTTCAAAGAAGCGCAGAAATGTTTCGCGAATTTCGTTTCCAGTCACTATTGCCTCAGTTCAATAAAAAGGTTCGACGCGAATGTTAGCGATTGATTATGGCAGACGGTGCGCACGTGCCGCAACGTAGCCCGCGAAGTGAGTTCGCTTCCCGCCGCACAGCCACTCCTGGCTGCGCGTTTCTTCGCTCCAGCGGCTTCGGGCCACTTTTCCACGTACGCGCGCATCCAAACCACTA
>DATBYL010000189.1:0-12486 GCA_036513735.1 Candidatus Acidiferrales bacterium | reverse complement strand
AATGGCGCGGCCCCGCCCGCGCCGCAACCGCCCAAAGCGCGCACGGAAATCCTTATCCCCGCCGAAATGCCGCTCTTGCGGCGCGAAAATTCATCGGAAGCTCTGCGCATCCAAACCGAAGTCCGCGAGCAGTTTCAGAGTTGGATCGCCAAAGGTTACGCCGCCACAGCCATCGAAACTAATTCCGAAGGCGGCAGATACATTCTCGAGCCGTGGAGCGAATCCCCGGAAGGCACGCACACAAAATGAAAATTCAGCGCGTCACGCTTCGTGAAATTCACATGCCGCTGTTACAGCCCTTTGAAACCAGCTTTGGCAGCCTGCAAAATCGCCGCATTTTACTCGTGCAAGCCGAAGTAGACGGCATTTCCGGCTGGGGCGAATGCACCGCCGGCGAAGATCCATTTTATTGCCCAGAAACTGTGGAGACCGCAGCGCTAATTCTCCGCAACTATATCTGGCCAATTCTGAAAGACCGCGAATTCAACTCCGCCGACGAAATCTGGCCGCTCTTCGATCGCATCCGCGGACATAACATGGCCAAAGGCGCCCTCGAAGCTGCCGTCTGGGATGCCGAAGCCAAACAGAAGGACATGCCGCTCTGGAAATTACTCGGCGGCGAGCGCCAGGAACTTCCGTCCGGCGTTTCCATCGGCATTAAACCAACACTTGAAGCTTTGCAGGAAGCCGTCGGCAAGGAATTGGCGGCGGGCTATCAGCGCATCAAGATAAAGATTAAGCCAGGTTGGGACGCCGAGCCGGTACGAATGCTGCGCGAAAAATTTCCACGCATCCGCATGATGGTTGACGCCAACTCCGCCTATCGACTCGCTGATACGCCGCTTCTTCAGCAACTCGAAGGTTATCACCTGATGATGATCGAGCAGCCGCTCGGCTGGGACGATATTTTCAGTCACGTGGAACTTCAGCGAAAACTTCAAACTCCCATTTGCCTTGATGAGTGTATCCACGAGTATGAGCAAGCTCGCGCGGCAATCGAACTGGGCGCGTGCAAAATTATCAACATGAAAATCGGTCGCGTTGGGGGACACAACCGCGTGCGCCGCATTCACGATTTGTGCCAACAGCATTCCGTCCCCGTGTGGTGCGGAGGCATGCTGGAATCCGGCGTCGGCCGCGCGCACAACATCGCGCTCAGCACGCTTCCGAATTTCACTCTACCGGGCGACGTTTCCGCCAGCGCCCGCTACTGGAAGCAGGACATCATCGAGCCGGAGGTAGAAGTCACCCCGCAGGGCATCATCCGCGTGCCGCAAGGCCCGGGCATTGGATACGCGCCGCTCGTCGAGCGCATCGAAGGGCTAACAGTGAACAAAGAAGTGCTTTCCTAATCGGAATTTATTTACACGGAGACTTTTCAAAATGAATGCAACGACGAAGCCGCCCGTAGCGAACGAAAATTCCGCCAAGCGCATCGCGCTGATTCCCGGCGACGGCGTTGGCAGGGAAGTAGTTGGTGAGGCCACTCGCTGTCTCCGCGCGGTTGCCGAAGCATCCGGGCGCAAACTTGAACTCACCGAAATTGATTGGGGCGCTGACCGCTATCTGCGCGACGGCACCACGCTGCCCGAAGGCGGCGAGCAAATGTTGCGCGATAAATTTGACGCTGTGCTGCTGGGCGCGATGGGAGATCCGCGGGTTCCGAGTAATAAACACGCCGCGGATATTTTGCTGGGCCTACGCTTTAAGCTCGACCTCTACATCAATGCGCGGCCTGTGGAATTGCTCGATGCGGCGTTAACTCCTCTGCGAGATCGCGCGCCAAAAGACGTGAATTTCATGGTTTTCCGCGAAAATACAGAAGGCCTCTACGTCGGCGTCGGCGGTATTTTCAAGAAAAACACACCGGACGAAATCGCCATGAACGAAGACGTGAACACGCGAAAGGGTGTCGAGCGCATCATTCGACACGCCTACGAATACGCGCGCAAAAATAAGCTCACGCGCGTTTGCATGAGCGACAAATCAAACGCGCTGAATTTCGCACACGATTTGTGGCAACGGGTATTTGCAGAAGTCCGCAAAGAATATGCCGACATCGAATCGCGGCACCTTTATGTTGACGCGCTCGCGATGGAAGTTGTCCGCGATCCTTCGCAATTTCAAGTGATCGTGACCTGTAATTTATTCGGCGACATCATCAGCGATCTCGGCGCACAACTCGCCGGCGGCATGGGCATGGCGCCATCTGGGAATATTCATCCCGGGCAAGTTTCAATTTTTGAGCCGGTGCACGGTTCGGCGCCGAACATTGCCGGGAAAAATCTCGCGAATCCAATTGCTTCAGTTCTGGCGAGCGCAATGATGCTTGAACATGTCGGCTGGCCGACCGAAGGCAATGCGCTGCGTGCCGCCGTCAGCGCTTCCGTCGCCGCGAAGCAAACTACGAAGGATGTCGGTGGTACGCTTGGAACGCGCGAAGCTGGAGAGTGGATGGCGAATTACATCGCCAAGCAGGGAATCAAACCCGCCGCTTAGCGCATGTCTAGAAATTAGTTGAAGTTTAGATTGCGAATTTCCGCGCAGCATAAATCTCAGGATGTGTCGAGCCTTCGCGCATCAACTTCCGAATTTCTTCAAGGGATGCAATATGTCCGCGTGCGCCGACCGCAGTGCAATTCAGTCCGGCTGCCGCGCATGAAAATGAAAGTTGCTCTTCAAGGCTCAGTCCTTCAAGTTGAGCGTAAACAAATGCAGCGTGAAAAACGTCACCTGCTCCGGTCGTGTCTACCGCGTCTACTTGGATTGCAGGACTGTAAGTAAAGCTTGAACCGTCCCAAGCGAGGACACCGTCTCGTCCGAGTGTGGCGGCTGCAAGGCGACTTTTGAACTTCTGTTGGACGAGTGGCAAAGACTTCAACAAATTCTTTTCGCCTGTGAGCCGTTCAGGAAATTCTTTCGAGCTAACTATGGAATTCACGTCCTCAAGTAACGCTTCAACTCCGGGATACAAATTGTCGAGGTCGGCCGTCACGGGTATTCCAGCTTCACAGGCCCACCGAGCCGCACGCGCAGCCGCCTCTGTATCATGTCCATCGACCAAGAGGGCTCGCGCATCGGTGATCCATTCCCGCCGCAAATCTTCTGGCCGCAAAGCTACCCGCTCATCTCTTTTCCAAAGCACAGTCCGTTCGCCCGTGGATTGATCCACTAATATAAATGACGACTGACTGGCGCGGCCATCCGCGCGAATCAGATGTGCCTCGACTCCGGCCCGCGCGAATTCCGCGCGATGCAACTCTCCATATTCGTCATCGCCGACTTTTCCGACGTATCGAGTAGACAATCCCCACTTCTGGCAAGCGATCATCGCCGACGCCACCTGTCCACCGGGCATCACGGCGCTATCGGAAAACTCCAGCTTGGAATCGGAGGCAGGGAATCGCGGCAGACGAACCAGTGTATCAACGGCATTCACGCCTACGCCGACAACGTCCACGCGCTGCAAAGTATTCTCTAACATGCTCAGCACTCTAGCGAACTCGGGAATATTTGCAAGCGTATCTCGCCGCGATGTGAATTAAATCCATCGAAATAAGTCGGTCGGGAAAATTATTTAAATTATTTATCGTGAATCTGCGCTTCTTGTTTGCGTCTCCCTCTGCGCTGTGATAAAAAAGTTTCTCGTGTTTGATGTGATTCGATTTTTGTTTTCACAAGTCGGCGCGCCGACAACTCCATGCCGCTAAGGGAGTCTGAGGCCATCGTGCTTCGCAGCTTTCCGCTGGGCGAAGCGGATCGCCTGGTTAGTTTTCTGTCGCGCACTGAAGGCAGACTCAAAGGCGTGGCTCGCGGCGCGCGGCGCACCAAAAGTCAGTTCGGCTCGACGCTCGAAACTCTCTCTCACGTTCGCATCTGGTTCTACGAGCGCGAAACGCGCGACTTGGTTCGCATCAGCCAGTGCGAAATGGTTGAGTCCTTCTACGAAGCGCAGAAGGACTACACGAAGAATCTGGCGCTGGCGCTCATTAGCCAGATTGTGGAATTGGTTCTGCCCGAGCACGAAGCGACGGACCCAGTTTTTCGTTTGATACTGGTAGCGGCACGCGAGATTTCGTCAGGCAAGGGAATATGGTTGCCGTTGGCGTACTTCGCGTTATGGTCCACGCGTCTGGCGGGCTGGCTGCCAAGTTTTGAGCGCTGCCAGAATTGCGGCAAGGAATACGGTGCGCGTCCAGCGTGGGTGATGCAGAGCGGGGAGTTTGTTTGTCCGGATTGTAGAATTGGTGGACGCCAGGTTCCTTCTGCGATACTTCAACTTGGCCGCAGAATGTTGACGGAGAAACTTGAAGTGCTAGCTCAGAATCCGCCGAGCAGCGCAGACCTTAGAATTTCACTTGAAGATATGTTGGACATCATTGAACGCGAAACTGAACATAAGCTTTCGATTCGATTGATGTTGGCGAGCGAGCAAATTTGAAAGCTAAAGTAAAACATGAGAAGCAAAAGACTGGATTAACTTTCCAGCAGCTAATCCTGAAGCTGCAGAATTTCTGGGCTGATTCCGGCTGCGTACTTCAACAACCTTATGACATTGAAGTCGGTGCCGGAACGATGCATCCAGAAACATTTCTGCGAGTGCTCGGCCCGGAGCCGTACAAAGTTTGTTACGTCCAGCCGTGTCGTCGGCCCGCCGACGGTCGCTACGGGGAAAATCCGAATCGCCTATACAAGCATTCGCAGTTTCAAGTGATCCTGAAACCCGCGCCGGCAAACGTTCAAGAGATGTATCTCGCCAGCCTGAAGGCAATTGGCATTGACCTGACCTTCCACGATATTCGCTTTGAAGAGGACAATTGGGAATCGCCAACTCTTGGCGCGTGGGGAATGGGCTGGCAAGTTCTGCTAGACGGGCTGGAGATTACCCAGTTCACTTACTTCCAGCAGTCCGGTGGAATTGATTTGGATCCGGCGTCGGTTGAATTGACCTACGGACTCGAGCGCATCGCCGCATTCCTGGAAAATGTGGAGAGTATCTTCGATATTCAGTGGACGCCTGATCGCACCTACGGCCAGGTGCGCCTGGCGGAGGAGGAACAATTCTCCGCGTACAGTTTCGATTTCGCGGATGTTGACGTGACGCGCCAAATGTTTGACCTGACCGAAGGGGAAGCGCTGCGCCTCATCAAGAGTTATCCGTGGAAGCAGCCCGAACTGAAGCGTCGCTATCCGGTGCGTGCGGCATACGATCTTTGCCTGAAGTGTTCGCACTTATTCAATTTGCTGGATGCCCGCGGAGCAATCTCAACTACCGAGCGCGCCGCCCTGATTGGGCGAGTGCGCCAGATTGCTTGCAAGGTTGCGGCGTGCTACCTCGATCAGACTTCAAGTGACAGTTCTTCTATTGGAAATGAACATGAGGAGTCCGAATGAAGAAAACTGCGGACTTCCTTTTTGAAATTGGCTGCGAAGAAATCCCGGCTGGGATGATCGCAAAGGCCTGCGACGACTTTAAAGTGATACTTGAGAAGTATTTGGCGACGGCAGGGCTTCTGGAAAAGGAAAATATTGAAGTGATGGGTTCGCCGCGCCGCATCACGGCAATTTGCAAAGCGTTGCTTCAACGACAACCGGATAGCGAGAAGGAAGTTACGGGTCCGCCGAAGTCGGTTGCATACGACAGCGCCGATCAGCCGACGCGCGCCGCAATCAGCTTCGCGGAAAAGCAGGGAATTCCGCTTGCGAAAATTTATACCGTCTCCACGCAAAAGGGTGAGTACATTGCCGCGAAGCTTGTAACGCTAGGCCGTCCCGCGGAAGCGATACTCGCAGAAATTCTTCCGCGCGCCGTTGCCGAGATTGCGTGGCCGCGATCGATGTATTGGACGACCCGCGAGAGTATGCGCTTTATCCGGCCGATCCGCTGGATCGTTGCGCTGCTGGACGGCAAAGTTTTGAAATTAGAGATTGCTGGAGTTCGCGCCGGAAGGGAAACGGCGGGTCATCGATTCCTGGGCAAGCGCGCGATTCCGATTAGCAATTCAGCAGCGTATGAACCTGCGCTAAAGAGGAATTTCGTGCTGGTTAGGCCGGAGGCGCGCCGGAAGAAAATCGAAGTTGAACTGACGAAATTGGCGGCGAAGAGCCATCTGCGCATTCATGAGGATCCCGCGCTGGCTGATCTGGTCGTCTACCTGAATGAATATCCATCGGTGATCCTCGGAAACTTCGATCCGAGCTACCTGGAATTGCCGGACGAAATTCTTATCACGGTGATGCGCGGACATCAAAAGTATTTCGCGCTGCGCTCGACGAACGGCCGGCTCGCACCGCATTTCCTGGCCGTCATCAATTTGGATCGTGATGCGAAGGGGCTAGTCCGCGCTGGGCACGAACGCGTTCTTCGCGCGCGATTTGCCGACGCGCGATTCTTCTGGGAGTCGGATCAGAAATGTCGGCTCGCCGACTATTTGCCGAAACTCGCGCACGTCACTTACGAATCACGCCTGGGGAGTTACGCTGACAAAGTCGAGCGCATGCGACACATTGCTCGCTGGTTCGCGGAGCAATGGTTCGCGCAAGGAATTCAGCAGGCGAGTGTAGCCAGCGCTGACCGCGCGGCTGAACTTTCCAAATGCGATCTGGTTACGGGAATGGTTGGAGAATTTCCTGAGCTTCAGGGAATCGTTGGCGGACTCTACGCGGAATCTCAAGGAGAACCTGAAGATGTATTTCAGGCCGTGTACGACCACTACCGTCCTGCTGGCCTCGACGAAAAAATTCCGAGCAACTTAACCGGATGCGCCGTTGCTCTCGCCGATAAAATGGATGCGCTGGTCGGATGTATTTCGGTCGGGATACTGCCGACGGGTTCAAGTGATGCTTTCGGTTTGCGGCGAGCGGCGCTGGGAGTGGTGAAGATTATTCTTGAACGCAAACTTCCAGTTTCACTTTCAAGCGCGATCTCTGCGGGAGTGAAAGCGTTAGCTTCAACTCCACCAAAGATTCACGTGAAGCCTGAAGTTGAAAAGCAAATCTTTGACTTTATTATCGACCGCGCCCGATTCGTTATGCGCGAGCGACTGGGGTTCGCTTACGACGAAGTGAACGCGGTCCTCGCCGCTGGCTCTGATGATCTGGTCGACGCAGTGAAACGCCTAGAGGCGTTGAAAGCAATTCGACGCACCAAGAACTTTGAACCCCTCGCCGTTTCCTTCAAGCGCATCCGGAAAATTATTGAGAAGGCCGGGCCTGCCGCAGACTGGCAATTACCCGCTGTCCGTCCCGAATTGTTTGACGCCGATTCCGAGCGCGCGCTTTACTCCTCAGCTGAATCGGCTAATCGCAAAGCAACCGCCGACAAGCGCGCAGGCAAATATAGGGAAGCGCTGCAAACAATCGCCGAGCTGCGTCCGGCAGTCGACCAGTTTTTTCAGGACGTTCTAGTGAATGCTGAAAACGAAGAAGTGCGTCGCAATCGACTGACGCTGTTGCAGTCATTGCTGCGCGAATTTTCAACCATCGCGGATTTTTCTGAAATAGCCGCGGGAGAAAATCGCTGACGAATGCTTATCAACTATTACTTTAGGTTTGCGAGCTAGCTGAACTTGAGGCGATCATGTCGGCGCGCCGACAAACCGTGCGCGACGGAAACTTGCTAATAATAATGAAAGCGAAATTAAATTCTAGGAAGACAAATCTACGGAGGAATCATCAGTGACGAAATATGTTTATTTTTTTGGCGCGGGGAAAGCCGAAGGCCAGGGTGACGCGAAAGATCTTCTGGGTGGCAAAGGCGCGGGACTTGCCGAAATGACGCGCATCGGTCTGCCGGTTCCCGGCGGATTCACCATCACAACCGAAACTTGCGACTACTACCTGAAGCACGATTACAGATATCCGAAGGAGCTGGCCGCGCAAGTTGATGCCAACCTGAAACGCTTGGAAAAAGTCACCGGCAAGCGTCTCGGCGACGCGAAAGATCCGCTGCTGGTCAGCGTGCGTTCCGGCTCGGCGCGTTCCATGCCCGGCATGATGGAAACAATTTTGAATCTCGGGCTGAATGACCAGTCCGTTGCAGCGCTCGCGAAGATTACCAAGAACGAACGCTTCGCCTATGACGCTTTCCGCCGCTTCGTTCAAATGTATTCCGCAGTTGTGATCGGTCTGCCCAAGGAAGAGCTCGAGCATCTGCTGCGCGAAATGAAAACTCGCCACGGCTTCAAGGATGATACGCAGGTCACCGCCGAAGGCTGGCGCGAGCTGATCAATGAATACCGCGCCTACTACAAGAGGAAGACTGGCAAGGATTTCCCCTCGGATCCAAAAGAGCAATTGTGGGGAGCAATCGGCGCTGTGTTCCAATCCTGGAACGCAGAAAAAGCCGTCACCTATCGCCGCGTGGAAAGAATCACTGGTCTACTCGGCACAGCCGTCAACGTGGTTCAAATGGTGTTCGGCAATACCGGAGAAAATTCGGGCACCGGCGTTTGCTTTACCCGCGACCCCAGCTCCGGCGAGAAAACTTTCTACGGCGATTTCTTGATCAACGCGCAAGGCGAGGACGTCGTCGCGGGAATTCGTCCCGTCCTCCATCTAACAGAGATGGCGCGCTTGATGCCCAAGGTCTACAAGCAGCTCGAGAAGGTTCGAGTGTTACTTGAGAAACACTATCGCGATATGCAGGATATGGAGTTCACCGTAGAAGAAGGCACGCTCTACATGTTGCAAACGCGCACTGGGAAGCGCACGCCGACGGCGACCTTTCGCATGGCCGTCGATATGGTGAACGAAAAATTGATCAGTAAAGACGAAGCGCTCAGCCGCATCAAGGCCGAAGACGTCGAGCGTTTGTTCTATCCCGTCATCGATAGCAGCGTTCCGCGTGCCGATCTGGGCAAGCGCAAATTGACGGAAGGCATCAACGCAGTTCCCGGCGCCGCATCAGGGCGAGTAGTTTTCACCGCGCATGAGGCCGAAGAATGGGCGGCTCGCGGTGAAAAAGTAATCTTGGTCCGCCGCGAAACCAGCCCGGAAGATGTGGGCGGCATGTTCGTCGCGCAGGGAATTCTCACGGCCACCGGTGGCAAGACGAGTCATGCCGCGGTAGTCGCTCGTGGATGGGGTAAGTGCTGCGTCGTCGGCTGCGAAGCTCTGAACATTGACTTCGATAAGAAACAGATGGACGTGAAGGGCCACACCGTCAAACAGGGCGATTGGATCACCCTCGACGGCAACGACGGCTCCGTTCTCGAAGGCCAAGTAACTCTGGTGCTCCCAATTCTGCCGCCCGCCTACTACACAGTCATGAAGTGGGCCGATGGCGTGCGCCGGCTGGGCATTCGCACCAATGCCGATACTCCGCAAGACGCCACGAAAGCCCGCGAAATGGGCGCCGAGGGCATCGGCCTTTGCCGCACCGAGCACATGTTCTTCAAGGATTTCGAGCAGCCTGAAAAGAGCGTCGAGCGCCAACTTGCCATCCAAGAAATGATTATCGCGGACACGCAGGAAGCTCGCCGCAAAGCTCTAGCAAAACTTCTACCTTTCCAGCGCCGAGATTTCATCGGTATTTTCAAGGCGATGAACGGATGTCCAGTCACCATCCGTCTGATCGATCCGCCGCTTCACGAATTCGTGCCACACGATCGCGATAAGCAGGAAGAGCTTGCCAAGAAAGTTGGAGTAAGCGTTGAAGTCGTCGCGCGTCGAGTTGAACAATTGCATGAAGCGAATCCGATGCTCGGCCACCGAGGATGCCGCCTTGCCATCACGTATCCAGAAATACTTGAGATGCAAGTGCGTGCGATCATCGAAGCAGCGATCGAATGCAAGAAACAGGGAATTAAAGTACTACCTGAGATAATGCATCCTCTTGTCTTGGATAAGAAAGAACTCCAAATTCTCACCGACGCAACCCATCGAGTAGCAAATGAAGTTTTCAAGGAGAAAAGCGCCAAGGTCGAATATCTCGTTGGCACCATGATCGAGCTGCCGCGTGCTGCTCTCCTTGCGGATCAAATCGCGGAGGTCGCCGAATTCTTCTCGTTCGGCACGAATGATCTTACGCAAACGACGATGGGACTTTCCCGCGATGACGCTGGCCGCTTCCTGCCGGACTACGTGGACGAAAAGAAGGCAGGCATTTTCAAGGACGATCCGTTCCAAACGCTGGATATTGAAGGCGTTGGAATGCTCATCAAGTGGGGCATCGAACGTGGTAGGTCCACCAATCCCAGACTGAAAATCGGAATCTGCGGCGAGCATGGCGGCGACGCTGAGAGCGTGAAATTCTGCCACAAGGTCGGCATGAACTACGTCAGCGCTTCTCCGTATCGAGTGCCAATCTCAAGATTGGCCGCCGCGCAAGCCGTGCTGGAAGAAAAGGCGTCGAAGAAGAAATCGAAGCGGAAATAGAGACTCACATCATTGCCCCAAACTCTAACCATCGGAATCTGCGGCGGCACGGGCTCCGGTAAGACGACCATCACCAACCGTCTTATCGAAGCCCTGTCCGAGGAAAGCGTTCTGCTGCTTCAGCAGGACCACTATTACAAGGACACGCCGCATCTTCCGCTCCAAGAGCGCGCCAAGCAAAATTTCGATCATCCCGATTCAGTCGATACGCAATTGCTCGTCAGCCACGTTCGCGCGCTTCGCGAAGGCCACGCCATTGAGCGCCCAGTCTACGATTTCACGCAGCATCGGCGCATTCCGGCCACTGTCCATCTCGAACCGCGCCCAGCCCTCATCGTCGAAGGCATCCTCATATTTGAAAACGCCGCGTTGCGCGGTCTCTGTGACATCAAAATTTTTGTGGATACCGAAGCCGATCTGCGCTTCATCCGCCGTCTGCGGCGAGACATTCGCGAACGTGGCCGCACCGTCGAATCCGTAATCGACCAATACATGGCCACGGTCCGCCCGATGCACATGGAATTCGTTGAGCCTTCCAAGCGCTACGCCGACGTGATCATTCCCGAAGGCGGGCACAATGAAGTCGGCATCGATTTGGTAATTCAGAAAATCCGCTCGCTACTACCAAGATAAATAAGCGCGTAACTGCCAAGGCACCCGCGAAATTTCTTCAAGTAAAAAATGAGTTGTCGGCGCTCCGACATCGCGAAAAGTAATACTCGAAGTCTTCGGTAGGAAATTCCACGGAAGGACATCTAAAGTGTTTCCTTAGCGTGGGCGCAGCGCCGTTAAGTCGGCATCTTTAAGAAGAAATAAGTCCCAAGGAAAATAAAGATCGCATCCGGCGCCCATCCCGCCAGCAGCGGCGGCATCTGACCCACTCCACCCAGCGCCTCGAACAGCGCCGATGTCGCCCAGTATACAATTCCTATCCCGATTCCCAACGCCAGTCCGCCGACCGCGCCGCGTGTTCCTACATAAAACGCGAACGGGATGGAAAGGAACGCAATGATCGGCGCAATCATCGGAAATGCCAGCTTCTCATGCCATTGGACGGACAACCGCCCCACATCAAATCCGGATTGCTTTAGCTCTCCGATATAGCTTTGCAATTCCCGCCAGCTCATCTCGTCAGACTGCCTCACTTCGCGGTTGAAATGGCTGGGTGGCTCATCCAATTCCGCGGCGGAATACACTTGGAATTGCGAGTAGTGACTGGCGCTCTCATTGCCTGCGTCAAAATCGCGCACCCAGCCGTCCTTCAGCACCCAAACATTCAGTTCCGGAGACCATTCCGCGCGCGTCGCATGGATTCGCCGCCGAAGCTGGAATGTAACCGGATCTACCTCAAAAACATTTAGCCCGCCAAATAAAACGGGCTTGCTTTCCGGATCGAACACTTCGTAGTTATAAAATTTCCTGTTCGGCGTGCCAGTGCTCGCGCCCTGTATCCAACTGCGATTCGGCCGCAAATAAGTTTGCGCAGGCTTTCCCTTGATTTGATTCAGCAGGGCGTCCTGCCGCTGATTGAAGTAGGGAAGATACGTGTTGCTCAACAGCAAAAGACCGGCCGCCAGCGCCGCCCCTGTACCGATAATCGGCCAAGCCAGGCGGTACAAACTAACCCCGCCGGCCTTGATCGCCACTACTTCGTTGTTTTTTGACATTACTCCCAGCGTCACCATCGCCGCCACCAGCACGGCAAATGGCGCCAAGTGATAAAAAAGAAACGGCACCAGGAACCGGAAATAATTCACCACTACCAAAAATGGCGTGTGGTTCTTCGCGATGTTGTCCAGCAGCTCGAAGAACGTGAATATTTCAAACAGGAATACGAATCCCACCATCACCAGCAGAAAAAACCCGCAAAAGTTTTTTAGCAGGTAAAGATCCAGCATTTGCGGAAATCCGGAACTGTGCCGCACTCGCATTCGCGCAGGCCGCACCGGCTTAAGCCGAATCACGCGCGCCTTCGTGTCAGCAGCGCCATCCGCGCCATGAACATGTTTCCCGCCGCCCGCACCCAATGAAACACTCGGCACAGTCGAAAGTTTTCCAGCGGATTCCTGCCCGCGTTTGCCGCCGCGCAAAGCTTCGTACCATCCCTTG
>DATBYL010000188.1:0-5394 GCA_036513735.1 Candidatus Acidiferrales bacterium | reverse complement strand
CTTCTTTATCGCTTTGCTTGTTAAACGCCAGCTTTCCGGTTGAGACATTCCAGATTTCGATGGAGCCGTCACCAAGACCGGCAGCTATGTCCATTCCCGACGGACTAAATGCCAATGCATTCACCGAACTTCCGCAACACTCAGTTGTGTGTTCATCGGAGTATTCACCGACTGTCGTGCATTCACTCAACAAGTGGCCGTCAGTTGCATTCCAAATTCGGATCACCCTATCACCACCTCCCGACGCAAGAGTTTCTCCGTCCCGCGAAAACGTGACCGAATTCACCGGCGCTCGATCAACCTTTGAACTCCAGATTATGCTCGAGGTTTCCGTCCGCCAGATACGCAAAGTCCCGTCGTCTCCTCCGACTGCGATCTTCTGGCCGTCTCGATTGAAGGCCACCGAATCTATCGGTTTTTCATTTCCAGGAAGAACGGTTACAACCTTTCCCGAATGCGAATCTCTGATTACCACCGTGCGGTCGCCGTTTGCACTTGCCACAAATCTTCCATCGGGAGAAAACGCAAGGCCACGCACGATGCCGGGATGACCCTCAAGTCGCCTAATGAATGCGCCTGATCTCGCGTCGCGAATTGTTATACACGCATCGCCATACCGTCCGCCTTCGGCGATTAGCGCGCCGTCGGGGCTCGTGCTTGTCGAAGGGCCTTGGCGGACAATTCTCCAGAGCAACGCGTTGGTCAAGTTGTCCCGAACCTCCATCGCGTTATTGTTGAGGGTAGTGAGCGACATTCCCGCACCCCAGGTGATATCGCCGGGGTGGCCAACGAAGTCCTTGTTGAATGAAGTTATCAGCCTGCCGTCCTTGACATTCCAGACGAGGACTGCAGCGTCAGCCCAGGAGTAAGAGATGAGTCGGGTTGAGTCTTGAGACCAGGCGACAAACAGAAGGTCGCGCGTATGGCCAATTTGATACGGGTAGGGTTCAGTTGTCGAAGTTGACTGCGACGAGTGAACACGCGCTGAAGATGCGACAACAACAATCCCGACGACTACCATCAACAGTGTTTTTCTCGCGGTTCTCATGAGATTGTCCAGATGTTCAGTTCGTCTTGCTGACTAGCTCGAGAAAATTCTACTGCTCGACCGCTAAACCCAAATCCACATCGAAAAACAAAAGCGTTTTATCGGTACCCATCATTTTTAAATCGGGCACGTACAATCTTGCGGTGGTTGTCCATTCAAAATGGCCGTCCATGTCGAAGTAAAGGAGGCCGTGGACGGCGGAGTGGGGCGGGACGAGATCGGTGGAGAGTTGAACGGCGTGGAGGACGTCGGCGAGTTCTTGAACTTTCTTGGCGTTTTTGTCGCTGGGATGAATTGGGAGCGGGAGCTTGGAACCCTTGGTGGGATTTTTTCCGTTGCTTTTGCCGCCGAGCATGAAGTTGGCCACGTCGTTTGAGGAGAGCGACGGCAATTCTTCGTTTGCTGAGCGGGTATGGGTGATGGTCAACTGAATTGTGGCGAGATTAATTCGCACGGGCAGCGCGCCATCATTTTTGAAATAAACGTCGACGGCGATAATTCCGTAATCGTATGGACTTTCTTTGGGGAAGCGCGCTTTGTATTCTTCGGGAGTGACCCACGGATCGGCGGCCACCAACATATCCTGATGCGCGTCGCGAGCGGGCAATTTTGTGGGGTCTTTTTGTGATGGAGCTTGCGAGGGCGTGGCTTGAAACGCGACGGCCGAAGCCAGCGCGGGCGCGGCCATCAGCAAAACAAGCATGAAAACTCGCGGTTTCATGTTATGCGGCATTGGATGCAAGCACCCCAACGAAGTGTCGCCTGCGAATCAGGTTCTAACACTATAATATGACGCTGCCATACTCGCGCGACAGGGGAAGTGTAACGCGAATCGCGCCGCGGGAATCTTAACGTGATGTGATAGCAACAGTTGCGGCTGCGCGAGGTTAAGGATTGCAGCGGCGAGGCGAACCCGCGGAAGCGGAGTAGTTTAGGGGACAGAGCATCACCGAATGTTTTTTCTCTACAGCTTGCTGATCGCCGTCGGCGTTTTCCTCGCGTCGCCCTATTTTTTATTTCGCGGACTGCAAACTGGGAAATATTTCGGCACGCTGGGCGAGCGATTTGGCGGGCTGCCGCCGGAAGTGAAGGCGCTTCCGGCGGGATGCATTTGGATTCACGCGGTGTCTGTGGGAGAGGCGGTGGCGGCGTTGCCGCTGGCGCGCCAACTGAAACAAAAATTTCCGGCGCGGCCTTTAGTGATTTCAACGACGACGGAAACCGGCCAGAAATTGGTGGAAGAGCGCTTCGATTTCGCTGATGCGATTTTGTATTTTCCGTTTGACTGGGCATGGATTGTGCGGCGAGTTTTGCGCGTGGTGCGGCCGGCATGCGTGCTGATCGTGGAAACCGAGATTTGGCCAAATTTCATGCGGCAAGCGAGTCGCGCCGGTGTGCCGGTTATTTTTGTGAATGGGCGGATTTCGCAGAAGTCTTTTCGTCGGCACGAGCGCGCGCTGCGTTGGTTTCCGTTTTTCGTGGGGCGATTCTACAAGCGCGTGCTAAACAGCGCAGCGCTTTTTTTAATGCAGAGTGAGGCAGACGCCGAGCGCGTTCGTAAAATGGGCGCGGATTCTGGCCGCGTGATTGTTACTGGAAATTTGAAATACGATTCGCGGCTGCCGGAAGAAAGTCCATTTGTGAAATGGCTGGGGAAAACAGTGGACGCCGAAAAGCGACGGCCGCTGATTGTTGCGGGCAGCGTGACTTCCGGTGAGGAATCGTTGGTGCTGATTGCGTTTGGAGTTTTGCAAGGGCAGATGCGCGACGCGTTGCTGGTGCTTGCGCCGAGGAAACCGGAGCGATTTGATCCGGCCGCGCAGGATATTATCGAATCTCTGCGCAAGTATGTGCGGCGCACGGAAATTGATTTGAATTCGCCGACGATTTCAAACGGCGTGCCCGTTTTTCCGAGCGATGTCAGCGTTTTGCTGTTGGATAGCATTGGCGAACTGGCCGCGATTTACGGACTGTCCGATGCAGTTTACGTTGGCGGCTCGATGGTGGAAGCCGGAGGGCACAACATTTTGGAGCCGGCGGGATTTGGGAAGCCTCCGCTATTTGGCGTGCACATGGAAAATTTTCAAGAACTCGCGAATACATTTTTGGCGCGTGGAGCGGCGCGTCAGGTGACGAATCCGGAAGATTTGGGCGTTGCATGGATTGAACTTTTGGAGGATTCGGCGCGGCGGAAAAAAATGGGCGACGCGGCGCGGGCGGTTGTTGAGGAGAATCGCGGAGCGACTGCGCGGACGATTGAACACATTACGGAAGTGCTGCGGGACGCACCCGATATAACAACCTCTGACTTAAAAACGGCGACAGCGTCAGAGGCTGCGGCGGTACCTGGCGGGAGCAGCGTGTGAAAATTCCGCACGCGGTGCAGATCGCGCTTTGGCCTGCGTCACTTGTTTGGCAGGCAATTGTGCGGACGCGCGCGGCGGCGTATCGCTCGGGATTTTTTCGGTCGAAACGGTTGCCGGGAACCGTAATCAGCGTTGGAAATCTAACGGCGGGCGGAACGGGAAAAACTCCGATGGTGCTGTGGGTGGCGGCTCGACTGCACGCTGAAGGGAAGCGCGCGGCGGTGCTGACTCGCGGATATCGCGGTATTCCGGCAGGGCCGGGTGGCGTTCCGCAAAGCGACGAAGTGGCGATTTATCGAACGCGTTTGCAAGGCATGGTGGAATTGGGAGTTGGCGCGAATCGTTTTGCCAGCGGAAAAATTCTGTCGCGTCACGGAATTGAATGGTTCGTGCTGGACGACGGCTTCCAGCACATGCAACTGGCGCGCGATGTGGATATTGTTTTGCTGGACGCGACGGATCCATTCGCGGAAGGCTGGATGATTCCGGCGGGGCTGCTGCGCGAGCCGAGATCGGCGCTGGCGCGCGCCGATATTATTATTGTTACGCGGAGTCCGAAAACACCCGCGATTGAAACAATCGTGCAGCGGATCACTCACGTGCCGATATTTCACGCGATCACGGAATTGTTGGGCGTGGTGAAAATTCCGAGTAAGGATGCGGAACCGGTCGAAGTTCTTGCTGACTGGCGCGGGAAAAAGGCTTTTGCTTTTTGCGGCATCGGCAACCCGCAGGCTTTTTTTGACGATCTGAGCAGGTGGGGAGGAAGCGTCTCGGGACATGCCAGCTTTCCGGACCATCACAGCTACAGTCAACGAGATATTGAAAAACTTGAAGCGCGGGCGCGCGATTCCGGGGCGGAGATTATGCTGTGCACGGAAAAAGATATTTTCAATTTGAGAGATATTCGGCTTCCGGGATTGCCTGTTTATTGCGCGCGAATTTCGATGGAGATCAGCGAGCCGGATAAACTTTGGCGCGCGATTTCGGAAACGGCGGAGCGTCACCGGAAGCCGGCAAATGACTGAGGCGCTTGCGATATGATACTTTTCGATTCGATCGCAGAAGTTAGATTATTTTGAGGGATAAATTGACGGCAGATCTGACGCGGCTGGAAGAACTGGTCGAAAGTTTCACGAAACAAACGGTGGTGGTGCTCGCTGATTTCGTGGCGGACCGTTTTGTTTCCGGAGAAATTTCGCGAGTGTCACGCGAGGCTCCGGTTTTAATTTTGCGGCATCGCGAAACTGAATTGTTGCCGGGTGGCGGAGCGAACGCGACGAATAATCTTGTTGACCTGGGTGCGCGCGTTTTTCCGGTGGCGGCGATTGGGGATGACAAAGCGGGGCGCGCGTTGGTGGATTATTTTCGGAAGAAAAATGTGGACGTTAGTGGGCTGGTTCGCGCGAAGGAATGGAGCACTCCTGTAAAGACGCGCTATTTGGCTGGTTGGACGCACACGACGCGGCAACAAGTTCTGCGGGTGGATCGGGAGCCGCAAACGCCGCTGAGCGCTGCGGTGCAGCAGACTTTATTGAAGAAGGCGGTGCAGAAAATAAAACGAGCTGGTGTGTTATTAGCTTCGGACTACGGATTTGGTTCGGTGACGCCTTTATTGGTGAGATCTCTTCGCCGTAGCGGTGGAACGAAATTAAAAATTACGCTCGATTCGCGTTACTGCCTTGGGGATTATCGCAACGCGGGGATTACGGCTGCGACGCCGAATGAGTCGGAACTTGAGTCGATGCACCACGCGCGGATTGGCAATGGCTCGACCAGCGTTGAGAAACTTGGCCAGCTGACTTTGAAATCATTGCGTCTGGATGCGCTGATTGTTACGCGCGGGAAAGACGGGATGGTGGTTTTCGAGCGCAACAAGAAGCCAAAACAAATTCCCGTTTACGGAAGCGATGAAGCGGCGGACGTGACCGGCGCGGGAGACACTGTAATTGCCGTTTTTAGTTTGGCGCTGGCGGCGGG
>DATBYL010000187.1:0-5557 GCA_036513735.1 Candidatus Acidiferrales bacterium | reverse complement strand
TCCGGCGGCCAATATTCTAAGGACGCGCTTCATAGATTTCGATTCTACTCCACTTTCCAATTTACCGCGCAATTCAATTCCGGAATTCAACAAAATCAGTGCGGACGCATTTGCGCCAGCCGCAAACTATCCCAGAAAAATACCAGCATCATCATGCCGATACAAAACACCGTCGCCGGAACCAGCCACAAGGTGAGGCTGCGCTTTTCGTATTTCAGGTGCATAAACCAGGAAACGATGAGCCACGCTTTGATGATCGAAAGTCCAATCAGAACGGTCAGCATCACCTTCACTTCCAGGTCGATGTAACCCATATAGACTTCCATCCCGGTCAGAACGATCAGGAAAATCCAGACCCAGACGAAGGTCCTCGCCGGGACAATCGGATGGACGCTATCTCCTTCACCGTGATTGCTCATCTTTCGTTCGCTCCTCAAGATTATGGACTGCGGTAAAGCGTCCTGCCGCTACGATTTCGGCGCAACCGACATAATGTAGATCAGCGGAAACACGAACATCCAGACCAGGTCAACGAAATGCCAGTAAAGTCCGCTGACTTCCACGTCCTCCGGCGAAAACTTTCCGCGCCCGAAGCCGATTGAAATAATTCCCAGATAAATCACGCCAATCACAACGTGCGTCATATGCAAGCCGGTGACGCCGAAAAACACGGCGCCAAATAGTGGCGATCCCCAATGGTTGGACGTCGGCGTCAGTCCTTCGCTGATCAAGTGGAACCACTCACGCATGTGCAGACCAACGAACGTTGCGCCGAAAAACATCGTCGCCAGAATCCACTTCACCGTGGATCCACGATTGCCGCGCTGCGCGGCCATCACGGCCATCACCATCGTCAAGCTGCTGGCCAGCAGCACGACCGTCATCACCGTGGAATATAGAATGGATGGATTGAACGGAAATGGACGCGGCCAATTCGGGCTATTAATTCGGGCATACGTATACGCCACCAGCAGCGCGGAAAAAGTGAGTGTGTCCGACACAATAAACAGCCACATTCCCAACTTTTTCGAGCCCATCGCGAACGGCGAGCCGCCGCCCGACCACGGGGTGGAGACCGCTTGCGACTTGACTACTTCATGCACAGTTCACCGTCCCAACGAGAGAAGTAAGAGCAGAAATATCCACAAGCCATCCAGGAAATGCCAGTAAATCCCAGCTACTTCCGCGCCGATTGTCTGCGTCGTACGCGAACGCTTCCACGATCGAAATGCCACGAACAATAATGCGAAAATTCCGCCGAGCACGTGCACCGCATGCGCCGCCGTAAAAACGTAAAAGAAACTGGCGCTCGGATTCGTGCTCAAGTAAACGCCTGCGGCATGAAGTTGACGCCACGCAACTATTTGTCCGGCTACAAAAAGAAGGCCGAGACCCGTGGTCAAAGCCCACAAATTGCGGAACGCACTCAACACGCCGCGCGCCAATTGCCGCCGCGCCATTTCCAAAGCCAGGCTGCTCAGTAATAGAATTACTGTGTTGGCCCACAGAATTCGCGGCATACCAAACGCTTGCCAATCGGTTCCCGTTCCCTTGCGCACGATATAAGAACTCGTCAGCGCCATGAAAAACATCATGATGCCGGCGACAGCCAGCGTTATCCCGGTGATGTACGCGCGCCGCGGAATGCTGCGCCCGCCGCCACGGCCTTCGTCACCGCCGCCCGCATTGCCACGCGGAGGATCCCCGCCGCCGAAGCCGCGTTCCAGGTGAAGGTCGAGTTCTTCTGCTACCGAACCGGGCACGAGTAACCTCTTCTAGTGGTGCGCTCGTTCAACTTCCGAAGGCAGTGCGCTCTGCAAAATAAAATCTTCCGCTTCGCCGGGCACACTAAATTCATACGCGCCGCGATACACCGTCGGAATTTGTCCCGCGAAATTATCGTGCGGTGGCGGACTCGGAATAGTCCATTCCAGAGTCGTAGCATTCCACGGATTCATTCCGGCCTTCTTGCCGCCCCACAGTCCGGCAATAAAATTCACGAGGAATATCAGCTGCCCGCCGATCGTAATAAACGCGGCAACGGAAATAAAATACTGAACATTCCAAAGCCCGCTATGCGTGGTCCCGCCGAGAAACGGCACTCCGGTCAAATCCGAATATCGGCGCATGTGTCCGGCAATTCCCAAAAAGTGCATCGGCATGAAAATGCAATAAACGCCGGCAAAAGTGAGCCAAAAATGAAGTTTGCCCACCGTTTCATTCATAAATTTGCCGAACATTTTCGGGAACCAGAAATACGTCGCCGAGAAAATTCCGAAAATCGCCGCCACTCCCATAATCAAGTGGAAGTGCGCCACAACGAAATATGTGTCATGCAACGGAAGGTCAACCGAAGGCTGCGCTAGGAACAATCCGGAAAGTCCGCCGGTAACGAACAGCGAAACGAATCCCAACGCGAACATCATCGCCGTTGTGAATTGAATCTTCCCGCCCCACAACGTGCCCAGCCAGTTAAACGTTTTAATTGCGGACGGCACGCCAATCGTCATCGTCATGATCGAAAAGGCAAACGCCGAATACGGGCTCATGCCGCTGATGAACATATGATGGCCCCAAACGCAGAAGCCCAGAAATCCGATGCCGCACATCGCGTACACCATCGCGCGGTATCCAAAAACAGGCTTGCGCGCAAACGTCGAAAGCACGTGTGACGCCACACCCATGCCCGGCAAAATCGCGATGTAAACTTCAGGATGTCCGAAGAACCAGAATAAGTGTTGCCACAATAGCGGAGACCCGCCCGAGTGATTGCTAATCACCTGATCTGTTATTACCAACCCGCCCGGAATAAAGAAGCTCGTCCCGGCCACTCTGTCTAACAGAAGTAACGCGCAAGCCGCCAGCAGCACTCCGAATGCCAGCAAGCCAAGAATCGCCGTCACGAACCATGCCCAGCAAGTCAGCGGCATGCGCATCAACGAAAGCCCCGGCGCACGCAGATCAATCAGCGTAGCAATAAAATTCAGCGCGCCCATCAATGATGCGGCGCAGAAAATCGCGAGACCAATTACCCACAATGTTTGTCCGCCGCCCTGACCCGGCCCCGCAATTTTTCCCAGCGCGGAAAGTGGCGTGTACGCCGTCCATCCGGAAATCGGCGCGCCTTCTTCAACGAAAAACGCAGAGGCCATCACGACCAGCGACACAAATGTCGTCCAGAACGAGAGCATATTCAGGACGGGGAACGCCATGTCCGCTGCGCCAATTTGGATCGGCAGAAAATAATTGCCAAAGCCCGATTGCGGCGCCGTGGTCAGCACCATGAACACCATGATGCTGCCGTGCATGGTCAGCAGCGCCAGATATTGTTCCGGCGTCATCACGCCACCCGCGATAAATGGCAGGTGGATATTCGGCCATACCAGGTGAATGCGCATGAAAACCGAAAGCGTCATCCCCAGAAATACCGAGACCAGCGCCAGCAGGAAATATTGAATGCCGATTACTTTGTGATCGAGGCTGAAAATATATTTGCGAATCCAGCCGGTCGGCGCGGCGTGGACGTGCTCATGCCCGCCGTCAGCGTGCGAAACCATTAAGGCTCTCCTTAACCGGGAAAATTCTCACTGGTTGGCCACCTGAACCTTCAACCACTCCGCGAATTCCGCGTCGGTCATCACTTTCAATTTGCTGCTCATTTTGTAATGGCCCAGCCCGCAAAGCTCGGCGCACGCCAAATCGTATTCGCCGGTCTCCGTTGCCGTGAAATGCATGTGGATGATCATTCCCGGCACGGCGTCCTGCTTAATTCGCAATTCGCGTACGAAGAAGCTGTGCGTCACATCCTGCGAGCGAATCAGCAACTCGACTTCGCGATTCACCGGCACGCCAAGAATCGGCGTAACAATGTCGTCCTTCGCTTCCGGATCATTGCGATCCAGTCCCAGTGGATTGCCTGTCGACGCGCTCACCATCGCCGGCTTCAACATTCCAAACTTTCCGTCAGGTCCCGCATAGCGGAAATTCCAAGTGAATTGTTGACCGGTAACTTCAATCTGTAAATCGCCGGCTTGCGCAGGTTCAAAGTGAACAGTAGCCCACGCGCTTTCGGCGTAAAGGCCCAGCCCGACGAACAGAACGATCGTCGCCAATGTCCAGGCGACTTCAAAGGCGTTGTTACCTTCAAAGTACAAAGCCTTCTGTCCGTGATCGCGATACTTGAAAATCACCCAGGCTAGTCCCAGTTGCGCCAGCACGAAAACCACGCCGGTGATAATCAACGTACGGTGAAATTGGGAATCGATCAGAACGCCGACGTCCGTAATCGGCTTGGGAAACCACCACGGCTTGGTAATAAATAAATAGACGGTGATTCCAGTGAATGCCAGAAGAAATACTGCGAGGGCTGCGGCTACCGTAGTCGAACCGGCACTACTCGACTTTCGTTTCTGCATCTCCTCCGCTCCACGAATTTGGCCGACCGGAACTCCCTGCGCTCTGAACAACTTTGCCCCGGTTCGCGAGAAAAATCTGCTCGAAGGGCAACATGATATACATCCACGCGGAGAATGCAACTACTAAGCGGAAATTTTTATTTTGACTGTGAATAAAAAGATCGCGATATTTTTGAATTCGCGCGATTGCTGCGAAAAGTATCGCGCTCAGTTCGCCGCGGCAGCCTCTCGCGGCACAGAACTCACCGTATGCACTGCCTCGGGATGATGGACATACAGCGTGCTCGGATCGATCAGCTTCTGTCCCTGCTTCTCCGGCAATGAAATCTGATATTTCACATGCTGCTGGTGATCGTGCACCTGCCGCTCCACGCTATACACGCTCGAGAATTTCCAAAGCATCTTCACGAAGTTCGTCTGGCCATTCATCAAATGTTTCGCGGCAATCTTGAAAGTTCCTTTCAGCGCATTCCATCCCAGGTGCTTCATGTTCAGCACCTGTTGAGTCTTCACCAACTCGCCGTAGAATTTCTCCAGCGGAAGCGTGGTCGGAAGCACCGCATGTTGCACGTCAAATAAACGATAGTCCCGCGTTTGAAGTTTGCGCGATTCCGTCTGCCAAGTTTCCGTGCCCGGATACGGCGTATTCACGGTCAAATGCACGATCTCCGGAACCGTCAGCGCCCACTGACGAATCACTTCAAAGCGCGCCTCATCCCAACTCGGATCAGCAATAATATTCACCGCGCACATAATTCCCATCGACCGCGCAACTTCCAGCGCCTCCATATTCTTGTCAATCGACACGCGCTTGCGATGCAGCTTCAGCCCTTCGGCATCAATCGCTTCCAATCCCAGGAACATGTACTCCAATCCCAATTTCTTCCAGCGCTTGAAAACTTCTTTATTTCTCAGCAGCACGTCGCCGCGCGTCTCCAAATAATATTGTTTCTTAATTCCGCGCTTTTCGATCTGATCCGCCAGCGCCATGCCATGATCGCCCTGAATAAACGCCACGTCGTCGACAACAAATACGCCCGGCTCGCGAATACTCGCCAAATCCTCAGCCGCTTTTTCAGGACTAATCTTCCGGTAGTTGCGGCCATAGAAAGTCCACGCGCTGCAGAACACGCAATCCCACG
>DATBYL010000186.1:0-2297 GCA_036513735.1 Candidatus Acidiferrales bacterium | reverse complement strand
CTGCCGGTGACACTCTCGACTGATTATTCCTACGCGCAAATTCCGCTGGCCAGCGGGAGCCTGCGGGATTGGATCGCATGGACTGTGGTGCTAGCTGCTTTCATAGCGGTGGCCAGCCAGTTTCGGCGGAATCGTCTCATTTTTTTCTTCGGCGCGTTCGCATTCGTATGCTTCCTGCCGACGTCGAACCTCATGATTCGGATTGGGACGATCATGGCTGAGCGATTCATGTATTTGCCGGCCGTCGGATTTGTTGTGTGCGTGGTGGCCATAATTTATTCGGTTGGCGGGCGGATTCATGCGCCGATGTTTGCGCCGGCGGTGATTTGTTTGCTTGTCGTGGGATTCGCCGCGCGAACGTGGGTTCGGAATCAAGATTGGCAAAACGATCTGACGCTCGCTACGGCAACTGCACACTCATCACCGGAAAGTTTCAGGGGACATTACGATCTGGCGCTGGCACTCGACCAATCCGATCACACGCGGTCAAATATTAGTCAGGTGATCGATGAAATGGAAAAGAGTATGGCGATACTCAATTCCCTTCCGGATTCGCGGAATATCGCGGTTGTGTACCTGAAGGCGGGAAGCGACTATGGCGAAAAAGCTGATCGGCTGCTGCGAAACGGCGTGGATGGAAAGCCGATTGTCACGGCGGAGAGTACGCAGGCGTATCAGAAATCGCTGCAACTTCTGTTGCGAGCGGCTGCGATTGGGAAATTTCAAGAAGACGCCTATCGGGAGCAACTTCGAGTCAGCGGAAAGAGCGCGATTCTTCCTGTCGAATTGCCTCAAATTTACGAGCAACTGGCGATCACTTATTTGCGCCTGGGAGAAGATCAAAATGGGTATCTCGCGGCGGTTCACGCCAGATCGTTGGACCCATCCAAAATTCAACCATATCTAATTATGGGGCAAACGCTGGCCAATGACGGACACAGGGAGGAGGCGGCAGTTGCTTTGGTCGAAGCCATGCTGATTTCCGGCCAGAGGAATATTTTGAATATGCTAAATGCTTTGTACCGGAGTGGAGTTGACCCGCAAGGTTGCGCGATTACGCAGAGCGGCAACGGCATGATTCTGAATAATTCGTGCGCCGTAGTTCATGACGAAACCTGCCGGGCGTGGGCGGAAGTTATTCAACTGAACGCTCAGAATAATCATCAAGATGTTGCCGACGAAATGCGATCCCGCGCGATAGAACATTTTGGCTGCGCGGCAAATTTGCAGAGGTAAAAATTGAGCGGCCGGGCGAACGAAATTTCAGATCAGGGCTGACAATCGGAACAGTAGCCGCCGATTTCGGTTCGCGTGACGGTGATCTTAATCTGGCAATCGCTTTCGATTTGCTTCTTCAGTTGCTCGAAGAGCGCGCTTTCCACCTCCCTTACTTTTCCGCAGCGCAAACAAGCGACGTGGATATGATCGCGCAAGCCGTGGCTTTCGTAATAGTGCTGATCGCCGCGGATGTGAAGGAGGTCAAGCTCGTCAATCAGGCCGTTGCGCTTGAGCATATCGAGCGTGCGGTAGACGGTGACGCGATGAATGTGCGGGTCAATTTTCTGAGCGCGATCGAGAATGGCACCGGCGTCGAGATGCTGATCGGCGTTATCCATTACTTGAACCAGAACGCGGCGCTGGCGAGTGAGGCGGATTTTCTTGGCGGAAAGCGCGGCTTGCAAACGGCCGGGACGCTCATGAGCGTTGATTCGTTCGCCGCTGGAGACGCGTTGAGCGCGATGGAGGGGCATATTCTGACGTCGACTGCGCGGCAACAATTTCCTGCAAACAATTTCTATGAATGCTGGAAAAGGCGCAGAACGTCATTGTACATGACGAGAGCAAAGACGACCAAGATGAAGACGAATCCAACTTGGATGAAGCGTTCCTTGGCCTTGATGCTGAGATCGTGGCGCAGCGCGCCTTCAATGGCGAGCATGGTGATGTGGCCGCCATCGAGAATTGGGAACGGGAGTAAATTCACGACGGCGAGATTAAGGCTGATGAGCGCCATCATGGACATTAAAGTTCCGAAGCCGGCGCGGGCGGCCTTGCCGGACATGCTGACGATTCCTACTGGGCCTTGCACTTCTTTCAGAGAAACTTTTCCGACGAAAAGCTGGCCGACCAAGCTGAGCATTTGTCTGGCCAGGCGCTGATTGAACCAGAGCGAAAAGGCTACGGAATCGACGATGCCTCGATCTTTCTGCACGGTATCAATATGACGAGCGAAGCCGATGCTCCAGCGCACGCCGTTGCCGTCACCGAGATTTCTATTTTCGGGGCGCACTTGAAGA
>DATBYL010000185.1:0-12523 GCA_036513735.1 Candidatus Acidiferrales bacterium | reverse complement strand
CTGTGGCAGGACGCGCGCTACGGCCTTCGCCAACTTCGCAAAAATCCCACATTCACTCTCGTCGCCATCATCACTCTCGCCCTCGGCATCGGCGCAAACACCGCGATCTTTAGTGTAATTGAAGGAGTTCTACTCCGGCCGTTGCCGTTTTCTGATCCTGATCAACTCGTGCGCGTTTACTCAACCAAAGATGGCGTTCCCATGATTCCGAATGGGAGCGGCCGCCCCGGTGGCCCTTCCGCAATGGACATGAAGGATTTCGCCCAGGACGGCCACAGCTTTCAGAGCATGACCGTCTACGACACATGGCGGAAAAATGTGAGCTTCGGCGAAAGCGCGGCGGAACCGGAACAAATGTGGGTCGGATTGGTGCCGGGTACTTATTTCGCGACGCTCGATCTGCACCCAATCATGGGTCGGCTCTTTACAAACGACGAGCAGCAAGAGGGTAAAAATTTTGTTGCCGCGATCACAGCGCAGTTGTGGAGAAATCGATTCGGAGCCGACAGTGAAATTCTCGGCCGGAAAATTATTATTAATGACGAACCCTATACGATCGTCGCGATAATGCCCGACGTAATTCCCGAGTGGATGGAGTCCAAGGCGATTCAAATCTGGACTCCTTTCGCGTTTCAATCAGAATGGACGGAAGCAGCGCGCAATTCCCGTGGCAACGGATCAATCGCGCGAATCAAGCCGGGCGTCTCCCTCGAACAAGCTCAGGCGGATCTCTCCATCATTGCGGCCAGACTTTCGGCCACGCACACGGCCGATCAAGGAATCGGCGTCCAGCTCGAAAAACTATCCGATACTCGCGCGCAGAATTTGCGGCCCATGCTCTTTCTGCTCATGGCCGCTGTCAGTCTGATTTTGTTAATTGCCTGCGTGAACCTCGCCAACTTACTCTTAGCCCGCAATTCAGTGCGCGCCAGAGAACTCGCCATGCGCGCCGCGCTGGGTGCGGACAGAGGACGGCTCGTCCGCCAATTGCTCGTCGAAACGCTTTTACTGGCCATCATTGGTGGCGCTTTCGGATTCCTTCTCGCGCGGATTGGCCTCGTCACTCTCATCAGAATGCA
Source organism: Candidatus Acidiferrales bacterium (assembly GCA_036513735.1). Lineage (GTDB taxonomy): Bacteria > Acidobacteriota > Terriglobia > Acidiferrales > UBA7541 > DASTCZ01. The sequence continues at coordinate 11,444 of DATBYL010000185.1, read as the reverse complement.
TCCCGCAAACTTGCCACAACTTTCTGAAGTGGCCATTGATTGGCGCGTGATGATCTTCACGATTTTTGTTTCCTTAATCACCAGTCTGCTTTTCGGAGTTGGCCCCGCTCTCACCGGCACTCGCGCAAATCCTGTGGAAATTCTAAAGCTCGGATCGCGTTCTGCAACTGCGGGTTCCGGCGCCCTCCGTATGCGCAACATTTTGGTCGTCGTCGAAATGGCCATGTCCCTGATGCTTCTGATTGGCGCAAGTTTGTTGGTTCAAAGCATAATGCGGCTCGAAGGTCAGTCTCTCGGCATTCGCCAGGATCATGTCCTCAAGGGACATTTTTTTGTTCCCGGCATTCGCTATCCGAATCCAGGAGCCATCACTCGCTTCTCCGATCAATTCGCGGACAAAGTTCGCGCCGTACCCGGTGTAATCGATGCCAGCGTCACCACAATTTTTCCTCCCAACGACGGTTGGACTCAAATGCTCGGCATCCCCGGACATCCGGCCACAACCGTTCAGGAAATTCCCTCGGCACGATTCGGCATCACCGATTCTCATTTCCTGAAGACCTTGGGCATACCGCTAATTCGTGGCAGAGATTTCGCCGCATCAGACACCGCCACCACTCCACCTGTTGCTCTGATTAGCCGGCAACTGGAGCAGCGATATTTTCCCGCGGAAGATCCCATCAGCCAGCGAATTCATATCGGCCCACCGCAATTCCTGCAAATTCCACCCGGAACAGGAATAAGCGACTCATCAGACGTAACCATCATCGGCGTAATGGGTAACTTCAGAAACACTGGACTAGCGTTGCCCGCCGAACCACAGATCATCGTCCTCTATTCTCAGCATCCGATCGTCAATTACGGATTCAAAGACATCGTTATTCGCACCGCCGCCGACCCCCACGCGCTGATTCCTGAAATTTCGCGGCAGCTTCACGCGTTGGACGCCGATATGCCTTTCGCACAAGTCCAAACAATCGACGAATTAATTGAACAACAAACTGGCCCGCAACGTTTTATCACTGTATTGCTTTCATTATTCGCAGCCGTCGGGCTGCTACTCGCCACCGTTGGAATTTACGGAGTCGTTTCATTTCTGGTCGCACAAAGAAAACATGAATTGGCCATTCGCGTTGCCGTTGGCGCCGGTGTCTCTGCTGTCGTCTGGCTTGTGTTAAAGGAAGGTCTCAGGATGGCTTCCATCGGCGCGTTTCTGGGACTAGCCGGCGTCTGGGCCGCGCACAAACTTCTCAACGGACTTCTATTTGGAATTTCGGCGATTGATCCCGTCACATTCGCGGGAGCCGCATTTTTCTTGCTTACTATCGTCCTCATTGCCTGCTGGCAACCTGCATGGCGAGCGTCCAAAGTAGATCCGTGCGTCGCGCTAAGGGCGGAGTGAAGCAAATGTCCGCCGCAATTCATCGTGTAACGAATCACCCGTAGGAGGAATATCAAAATGAATTCGCGCGAACCAAACAACGACTTCGACAAAGAGCTTCGCGATCATCTCGATCTCGAAGCTGAAGAAAATTCCGCCGAAGGAATTTCCGCACGTGAAGCGCAAGACCGCGCTCGCCGCGCGTTCGGCAACACCACAATTATTTCAGAAGACGTCCGCGCCGTCTGGCATCTGCAATGGCTCGAAAATCTGTGGCAGGACGCGCGCTACGGCCTTCGCCAACTTCGCAAAAATCCCACATTCACTCTCGTCGCCATCATCACTCTCGCCCTCGGCATCGGCGCAAACACTGCCATGTTCAGCATTGCCAACGCCGTTCTCTGGCGCTCCATGCCCTATCCGCATCCTGAACAACTCGTCGTCGCCGGCGAATTCCCGCGGAATGACCCCACCTCTTTCTGGGGCACAACTTATTTAACTTTTCGCGATTGGCAAGCGCGCTCCACTGTTTTCCAAAATCTCGCCGCAACCATGCCCGACCAGCCGCGCGTCCTGCGCGACGGCTCTGAACCCGTCCGCGTAAATGGTGTCGCCGTCACGCATGATTTTTTTGACGTGATGGGCGTCGCTCCCATAATGGGCCGCGTTATTTCCACATCCGATGACGCCGCGGGCGCCGCTCCCGTCGTCGTTCTCAGCCATCACATGTGGACCGAGCGCCTCGGCAACGATCCGAATGTTGTCGGCCACGTAGTTCACATCGGGCGCACGGCTACGTTCACTGCAATCGGCGTGATGCCCGCTGGCTTTGACGACAGCACCGTCGATTATTGGGTTCCGCTCATGCTTCTTATTCCGCCGAATTTCGCAACTCGTCACGTCTGGGTTTTTAACGCCGTCGGACGACTGCGTCCAGGCAACACCGCCGCGCAAGCGCAAGCCGAACTCGAAGCCATGACCCTGCAGATTCAGCGTGATTTTCCGGAAGCGAATCGCGGCCACGACGTCCGCGTAAATTCATTACGCATGCAAACGAGCACCGATCTTCGTCCCGCGCTGCTCGTTCTTCTCGGCGCCGTTGGACTTGTCCTCCTCATCGCTTGCGCAAATCTCGCCGCGTTAATTTCCGTTCGCGCCGCGGGACGTTCTCGTGAACTCGCCGTCCGCGCCGCGCTCGGCGCAAGCCGCGCGCGCCTCATCGCGCAACTTCTCACCGAAAGCGCGCTTCTTGCTTTTGCCGGAGGAATCGCCGGCGTCGCACTCGCTTCCTGGGCCACAAGATCCTTGGCATTACTGAGCAAAGACCCGCGCCTGCTTCACGCCGCAATTAATTTCCCGGTTTTGCTTTTCGCGTTCGCCGCTGTCGCCATCACTAGCGTGCTCGCTGGAATTGCTCCGGCCATGCAACATTCGCGTGACACATTAAATTCCCGCAACAGCGGACATCGCCGCCGCGCGCATCTCCAACAATCTCTCGTCGTTTCTGAAATAGCGCTCTGCCTCGTGCTGCTCGTCGGCGCGGGATTACTTTTCAAAACTCTTCGCAATATTCTCGATGTCGACGCCGGTTTCCGCACCGATCATCTCGTCACGATGAGCGTCACTCTTCCGCCGACGTACACCGATCAGCCACAAATGTTTCGCTTCTATCGCGACGTGGCGGAGCGTTTGCAATCGCTCCCCGGAATTTCCGGCGCCAGCGTTGTAAATTCTCTGCCGATTGCTCCTGGCGAAGCGAATGGTGATATCACTCTCGAAGGCCGTCCCGCAGCGCCCGGAGCCAATGGAGCTGCGAGTTTTCGCCGCTCGCTCCCAAACTATTTCCAGATGATGGGCATTCCGCTTCTCCGCGGACGCGATTTCGACGAGCACGACGATGGCGTCAACAAAGATCGCGTCGTCGTCATCAACGATCGCTTCGCGCGTAAGTTTTGGCCGAATGACGATCCTATCGGCAAGCGCATCAAAATTGGTCCGCCGGAAAATAATCCCTGGCTCACAATCGTCGGCGTTGTGAAAGATATTCACCAAACCGGACTCGAATATCCCATCAGCTTCAACGTTTACGAGCCGCTCGCGCAAAGTGTAGGCAACGAGGAATCAGTTGCCGTTCGCGCGCAAGGCAATCCCGCAGTAATAATTTCCGAAGTACGCGCCGAATTGCATCGCATCGAGCCAACATTATTGGTCGACAATTTCGCAACGATGGATCAGCGCATTGAAGATTCCGTCAGTCCGCGCAAATTAAATTTATTTTTGTTTGGATTATTTTCCGCGCTCGCTCTCGTTCTCGCCAGCATTGGACTTTACGGCGTAGTCGCATATTCCGTCGGCCAGCGCACCCAAGAATTCGGAATTCGCATGGCGCTCGGCGCGCAACCGCGCGACGTGCTCCGTCTCGTTTTAGCGCAAGGACTAAAACTCGCGCTGGCCGGAACCATAATCGGAATCGCCGTGGCGCTCGCACTCGCTAGCGTCGTCCGCCAATTATTATTTGGCGTGCGTCCCGCGGACCCGATCACCATCGCTTGCGTCGCGATTATTTTGACAATCGTCGCGCTCGTCGCATGTTGGCTGCCAGCTTTTCGCGCCAGCCGCATTGAGCCAACTCAGGCTCTGCGCATAGAATAAAATCCGCGCACGGTGTTATCATTTCGTCAGGAAACGAAAGGACTTCGCCATGCGCCTAAACTTTCGCGTCGTCGCAACAATCACGCTTGCTCTCGCGGTTTGCATTTCAATTCCGGCATTCGCACAACAGCGTCAGGAAGTTGTCTCTCCACAAGCGCAAACAAAAATCCCCGAAGTTCCCGCGGAAATGGCGCGACGAATTGCAGCGCTGCAATCGGGAATGCAGCCTTCCGCGAAAGCATGGGTCGAACAGCAAGCACGCGCCGAATCGCTGAAGCCCACTTCGCCTGACGCGCCTTCAATTGAAGCAGCGGTTTACAATCGATTTCCGGCGCTGAATACTCGCGGCAGTTCTGTGAAAGCTGAAGACATTAACGCGCTGGTTGCGATTGTGATGATGCAGACCCTGACGGACTCCGAAAAAGATTTGCAAAATATGATGTCGCAAATGCAAGCGATCACCAACGCGAAACAAAAATTGCGCGATCTGCTTTCACAGACTCAGGCGGAAATTAAATCGAATGAAACTACGGACGCGAAGGATACGTGTCAGACCGCGCTCTGCAAATCGCTGCCTTCCACCGTCGGAGAAATTTCCAGCGCCACTGCAAATCTGCAAAAGCCCGTGCGAATTTTTATCCCCGCAAAACCAACCTTCGCCGACCTGCGAACTTTGCCCGGTCAAATTCAATCCAATCTTGACTCGCTCAACGACATCAGCCAATCCCAGCAAATGAAAATTCAGATGCTGATGGATCAACGGTCCAAATTGATCGAGACAATGTCCAATCTAATGAAGACGATGGCCGACACCAACTCCGCCATAATTCAAAATATAAAGTAGGGAACTGACGATGGTGGTGAAAGTGGGGAGTGGGGTGGGGGCTGCGGAAAAAGTGCAATATAATGCATGTTTGGGACGGATTTCGGCAAAAAGTGCATTATAATGCACTTTTTGTAGTGGAAAGCATAGTGGAAATGGGGGAGTTTGGGTGGTGGAAAGAGTGACGACGTACACGCCGGGCAGTAGACATAAGGGATTTTGATGCAGAGGACGCTCAGAGGTCGAGGAGAAATCCGAGAGAGATCTGCAAAGATACGACGCCCCCAGATCATCAGGCCCCGAATGCTACCCTCAAGGGTAGCTCTACACGTTCAGAAAATTTCGCTAAGCCACTTATTTGCATACACTTACGCGCCCGTATCGCTATAAGTCCTTTATTTGCATACACATCGCAAAATAGGGTGGGGGTGGGGGTGGGGGGGACGGGGTTTTTCCACTTATTGTCGCCAACGTGCTGCTGATAAGGGAGTTAGCTCGTGGGGATTTCGCGAAATGTAATGTGCAGATGCGCTGCAGTTGCATCTGAGTTGCAGGTGAGAAGAGGGTCTCTGTTCCGGCGCTCTAAATCCATCCCCGTCGCTGCGCTGAAATTCTCCCCAGGCCCATCACCTCCAGCTTCACTGCATCCAAACGCCCCAACGCCATTTCCACTGCCGGATTTCCTGCCGCTCGAATTTCTGTCGCGTGCGTCAGTGCTCGATCGGCGGTCGCGCTTACGTCAATAAGCGCCTGGCGAATTTCGCCCTCCAGTCGCCGGCGGCTTTCCAAGACGCGATCGTCGACGTCGTTCTGCACGCGAGTACTGTTCGCCTTCAACAGTTGCTTCAGTAGCTCGCGTGCGCCCGCAACGATCACGCCGCGTGCGCCAAATGTTCCAAGCAAAACATCCGTAAAGGATTGAAATGGCGAAGCAGGCGCGGCAAGCCGTTCCAGCTGGTGAAAATAGAATCGTGAACGCGTCCTGAATCCCAACTCGGAGTCCAATGCACCGGGCAGCGTTCCTAAACCTGGAACTCCTGTTGCCCGAATTCTCTGAAGGAAACCGTTTGCTAGATTGATGAACCGCTGCGCGATTTGCGCGTATCGTTCTTCCGCGTGCTTTTCTTCCTCTGCCAGCCAGGGCGCAATTTGAGCCCGCGCAATTTCCTGAGCGGCGTGCATCGCCTCCCGGCGCAATCGAGGTCCGCTGCGTGTTGTCACGCACCTCAGTGCGCTCTCAAACTCCTTCCGACTCGCCGAGTCCGCGTCATTCAGAAACAAATTCCTCCGTCCTTCAAGACTTTTTGAAAGGCGCTGCTGCTCGGCAGCGAACAAAAAACCCAATTCATTCAGAGACTGTTCGGCGTTTCTGGAAAGCTCGCGCAATTCCGCAATGCGCCGCTCCGATTCCTCGATGGGACGCTCGAGAGCCGCACGTTCTTCGTCAATCACGCAAGCCAACTGCACCGCGGTTCTTCGCAGCGCGCGCTCTGCGCTTCGACGAACCAATGAGCTGCCGGAATTCCGCATCAATTGTTCCAGAGTTCCACGGAATTTCGGCCAGTCTCTTTCCTCGCCGCGCCCTTCCAAGTGCTGCAATGCGCTCACTTCAAAAATCGCTGGAGTCTCTCTTTTCAAACGGGTTTCGATCACACGCCGCGCAAATGAGTGTGCGGCCGCGCGATCCGACTCGGTAATGCGATCGGACTTGTTCAGAACAAAAATTATCTCTTGAATTTCCCGCCCAATGGCTTCCACCAATTCAAGTTCATCTCCCGAAATTGGCGGATCAGCGCCAATCACCAAGATCGCCGCGTCAATGTGTGGAACGAATGCCCGCGTCGCCTCGGTATTACCGGCGTGAACAGACCCCAATCCCGGCGTGTCCACCAGACACATTCCCGTTTCGAGTAGCGGACTGGGCGCAAATATTTCCACGCCGACCACACCTTTTGCATTTTCCGGATTTTTCTCCTCGGCTACATAGTCTTCTACGTTGCGAACCGGGATGTCCGTCCACACCTCGTTCTGAAAACACACGCGCGCCGCGAGCCATTCTCCGAACCGGATGATCGTGGGAATCGCGGTCACCGGAACTACTCCGCTCGGCAAAACCGAAAGCCCAACCAGCGCGTTGATCAGCGTCGATTTCCCTCGTTTAAATTGGCCGACACACGCTACGTAGAATCGCCCCTCGGAAACTCTTTGCGCAACCTTACTAGCGCTGGAAGCGATCTGCTGCGCGCCAAACTCACTCGCTAACTCCGCCAGCCGCCGCAGCGAATCTTCGGCGGAAAAATCGCGCAACAAACCTGGCTGATTCTCAGGTATGGAAGTCATGGAAGGAATTCCGGCGCCCGGTTGAATGCCGATGAATTTTCCCGCATCAGATAATCGGCGTGCACCAATGTGGATTTGATGCGATCTCCAGAGTGGTACTTAGTGGCCGCCGCCAATTCGCACATCTTCACAATCGAGCCCGGAATATTTCCGCTCAAACGAAGTAAATCGCCGCGAAGCTCCTTCGAGTCGAAAGACTCCAACCGGAAGCACCGAAGGCAGACGTCCAACAGCTTCTGCGCCGCTCGCTCATTCAATGAGTTTACGGGGAGGCGGAGTCCGTCATTCCAAAACAAACTCCACGCGCTCCCGATTCCCTTTTGCGAGCAATCTCGCGCGGTCAAATAGATTGGCGTTCGGCATCTGTACATAATTTCTTTCATCAACTGGGCCATGCTGTGATTCATGGCGGGAAAATGATCGATGAAGAATCGGTAATGGCCTTGCAACAATGCCGTGAAAAGAATTCCGCGAAGCCGCGCGCTCGTTTGCTTTCGCAGCCAGCGGGTCAGCGTGGCCTCAGCCGCTCCGTCGGCATGAATTCTCTTGCGCACAAACGGAGCGCCCAAGCCATACAGTTGACCAACGAAATACGAAAGTAACTGTTTCCTGCCGGCGGCTCCTGCCCAATAAATGCAGTTTCGCCGTTCCGCATCGGGCAGCGAAGAAATCGCCGTTTCGATGAGAAATGTTTTCCCGGAATCCATCGGCCCCCAAATGAGGCGGCTCTCTCTTTTTTGAATCGACTCTTGAAGCGCGCGCAATTCATCCTCTCTCCCAATCAGAATCTCCAGTGTCGCGCTTTCCTTCATTTTGCCGACGCCGCTCCTACACATCCGCAACTTCCGACTGGCGTGAGGCATCTTGATCCATGTCTTTCACGCCCGACGACAATAAATCGTTGCGAATCGCTTCCGTTTCGGAGCTGCTAAGGCCTTCTGCTGGGGAGCAAGCCGCCGCGCGAGCTCGATAATTATCGGCATATGATTCAAAGTGCGCCCGCAATTCCCGCAAAACATCCAAAGCCCATCGGCGCAGCAGTCCCGAATAGGTTTGAAGCACAGCGGAAAGTTGTGGTCCCAGATCGCGCTCGACGCTGCGCCTAACCATTCCGTGCGCCAGCCGCTTACCCAGAAAAGCCAAGCTCGCAGGCTTGTGCAATTCCAGTTTCACCAACGGCGGATCAAAAACCGGCAATTCGCGAACGATTGACATAAATTCTTCGCGGTTTGGCTTGTCTGAAATTCCAAGCGCCTGAGCGGATACTTCCAAATCTTCCGCCAAGCTTTCCGCAAGCGATTCGATTTCTTCGCGCATTTCCCGGACGCGTGACTGAACGGCGCGAATGAACGCGGCATGCGCACAAACTTCCGCCGACACATCGGAAATATTCTTGCCCCGCCAAAACTCAACCAGCGCCGCCGCGGACGACTCGATCGGCGCTTGTAACCGCGACGCCATGCTCTCGGTTTCCTCTTCCACGCGAAATGCCGTGGCCTCAATATTCCCGTGCGCGACGCGAAGGCGAGTCTCAGCCTCCCGCGTTTTTTCCACGGAAATATTCAGCGAACCCGCGCCGACACGAATTCGTGCCTGGAGAGAAGCCACGACGGAGTCGCGCAGAGATCCTACTTTTCTCTTCACGGAAGCCGTTCGCAATTCCTGGCAGCGTTCATAGAGCGGCAGAATCTCCGCCTGAAACCATTCATCGAGCAGGTTGTGATGAGAAGGAATTGCGCTGACCGCGTGCACCGCCAGATCCATATTGCACTGCTTGAAAACCTGTTCCTTCACGTAGGAAAGAATTCGCACGCGATCCTGATCGCTGAGCAAGTCGGCCTTGCTGAGCAGCACCGCCGCCGGCACTGTCGCTTCGTGAAGCGATTGGATGGTCTGGATATCGTCTGGCGTGAGCGTCGAGCCGGCGTCGATCAGCACCACGCCCAGATCGCATTTTGGCAAGTACGCGAGCGTTTCCGCCGCGCCGCTAGTGGCCAACGAACCAAGTCCCGGCGTATCCACAAAACTAACCCCGTTCTGCAGGCGCGCCGCCGGAAGCTCGACCACAATCCGACTGACATGCTTCTGATTTCCGGGATTCCGTTGCTCGGTAACAAAATCAGGCAAGAGGGCGATCTGCAATGTTTGCGATGGCCGGTCCGCAAAGGCGACGGTCAGCGACATCCGCTGGCCATGTACGATGCGCGTCGGTACAGCTGTGATGGGTGTGACGCCCACCGGAAGAATCGGCGCGCCGAGAATCGCGTTCAGCAACGAAGACTTTCCTGAACTCACGCGGCCAAAAACCGCGATCTCGAAACTCTTGTCCTCCGCGCGATCCAGAATATTTGCGATTGCTTGCCGGTACTCGACCATCCCCCGCTGCGCAACAACTCGTTCAACTTCGCGAAGAAGATCAAACACATCGCTGGTTCTATCAAGATGCTCAAGGCGCTCTTTCAAATCCGCGCCGATACCTTCGCCGACGTAACGGCTAAGCTTCGATACCAGCCCCAACAATTCCCCGACGATGCCATTCAATTCCGTGGCGACAGGCTCCGGAACATCGCCGTAACCGCGCATGTATTTTGGATACAGTTCTTCGGCCGCAATTTCCGCGAACGTTAAACTGACGTTGATCGAATGAATCGGGGAGATGTTCGGCGCGGGCTTTTCGATATTCTGCCCGTCCAGAATTCGCAGCAATTGCGCACGGATTCGCGCGATGTATCCTTCGATCGTGCTTCGCTGCGCGAGCGGAATTTCGGCGGCATATTTCGGAAACGCGGCTTTCGACGCGCTCTGATGCAGCACCGCCTCAACGTCCATCAATTGCTTATCAATATGGCGGCAGGTGACTCGCAGGCGCCGCTTCTGCGATTCGTTCAGCTCCGGGCGGTCCGGCGCTCCGGAGGTCATTGCAACGCACTTCCGGTTCGGAAATATTCCTCTAAATCGCGCGCGAAATGGCGGGACCGTGGCAATGCAGCTAATCCGGAAAATGAAACACGGGACAAATAGACAGGCAGAAAACCCCGCACCACGAAAAAACCCTCGTAGGAGTTATCTGCCCAAGTAGGGCGGTTAACGGTGAACTCCAACACCTGTCAAAACGATCTTTCACTATCGACTCCGCGATGTCAACTTCTCAGTTACGGTCAGCTGCGCCATCGAAAGAATGTGCGCAGTCTCGGTTGATGGTCCGTCGCCATTTTGATTTTGATTTGGTGAAACACCCGGATGCCAGCCTCGAGGGTGGCTCTACACGATCGAACGCTCAACCGCCGGATCTGAACTATCGACGCCGATCAACGGTCTTTACGGCAGCGGCGCTGCGGCGTGCGAAGAGCCGATTTAGAGAACCGCAGTACAAAGCTCGTTGAGAACGTGCGGAGGGCGGTGAATCTTTTATACTGGTGAAACCATCCCACTGGTAGGATCACATCGCATGAGAATAATGTCCGCTGAAAGAGTTGCGGGGAGCACAAGACTATGAAGAAAAACTTAAAAGTTGTTTTGTTATCTGGAATTATTCTTTTGCTGGCTGGAGTGATTCTGGCGCAGACGGCGGCGAACAAAACTCTGGTGGTGAATGGGACTTCGGCGGGGGCGGCGGTGCGGGAGATTGATGGGCACACTTACATTGAGATTGAAGCGCTGGCGCGAGTGACGAATGGAGTGGTGACGATTGAGCCGACGCGCGTGCTGCTTTCGATTCCTTCCGCGGCAAGCTTGGTGAATGCGGGCGCGGCGGTGACTACTGCTGCTCCTGTAGCGGCGCGGCCCGCTGTGGGACTTTCTGTGGAATTTAAGCGCGCGGCGATTTCGGAACTTTCGGAGATGCGCGAGTGGCGCGGGGCCATTGGCGCGATGATTACTTATGGATTGGCGGCGGGCGGCGCGACGGCGCAGGATTATCATGCGATTTGCGAATCGGGATTGAGCCAGGCGACGGTGGTGGCTACGACCAATGACGATTTGAACGCGGTGCAGCTTTTGAAGGGTGAGTTTGACACTCTGACTGCGTGGGCGGCGCAGGTGGTGGCGGACCGCAAAGCGTTGAATGGCGCGCGGACGATTGATCCGAATTCGATGGCGAATGATCCGGTATTGACGAAAATCACGGCGTGCGGACGTTTTTTGAATTCGATGATTGTGAGCGGGGCTTATGCGGATGATGCGAGTTGCCATTAGATTTTTTCGGATTTTTAGGGAATGAGATAAAGCAAAGAAAAAGAAAGATGGCAG
>DATBYL010000184.1:0-4247 GCA_036513735.1 Candidatus Acidiferrales bacterium | reverse complement strand
TTGCTGAATTTTTTTATTAATCAACTGAAGGATCCGTTGGAACAGGGACGCGCGCGCGAACGCTATCAAACGATGCGCGAATTTGTCGAGTCGAGGGAATGCCGCCATCGCGGGATTTGTCTGCATTTCGGAGAAAAGCTGAAATGGAAAACGTGCGCGGCTTGTGATGTGTGCGGATATAAACTGAAATCGCTTTTGCCGAAGACGCCGGCGAAGCAATTGCCGTTTGTTGCGCCGGTGGTTGCTCCTCGCTTAGCTTCCAAGTGGGACAGGCGCCGTAAATCTGCGCCAAGCGCGCCCGTTACACGCGTCGGAGCAGTGCTGAACGCAGCGCTGTACAAACATCTTCGCGAGTGGCGGCGGAATAAGGCGGCCGAGACTGGAATGCCCGCGTATATCATCATGCATGACACGACGCTCGAGGATCTATGCTTCAAGCGGCCGAATTCCTTCGCCGGCCTTCGCGAAGTAATTGGATTCGGAGACCGCAAGACTGAAATGTATGGACGCGAAATTCTGGACGCGCTTCGGGGATTTGACGGCACGTTGCTATCAGAGCGCCGCTATGTTGAGGAGGAGGAGCCGCCGTTGCGACGCGAGCCGGCTCGTGCAAGTAGTAATGATGAAGCGAAACCGAGAAGAAAGTCGGGCGAATGGTGGGGAGCGCGGTAAGCATTTAAAATAATTTCAGATGTTGAGAGAGCGAAGGATGGCAGAGCCGAAACAAATTAGCGATCCTATTTTCCGCAACGCAGTTCGCGATTTGGAAGAAGGCAATTTTTCGCGCTTGGAGCCGCTGTTCCGCAACCTCGCATCATCGAGTCATGCGTCGTGTCAAATCATCGAGTGGTACGACCTGGGATATTTCAAGAATGAGCCGAAGGCGCTGAACGAAGCGCTGGCGTGCGCTTGCTTTAATGGACGAACAAAGGTCGCGAAATTTTTAATGGATCGCGGAGTTGATGTGATCGCCGGCGATGCCACCGGAATGAACGGATATCATTGGGCGGCGAATCGCGGACATTTGGAAACGGTGAAGCTGCTTATCGAAAGAAAAGTTCCGATGGAAATTAAAAATATGTATGGCGGAACGGTGCTCGGCCAGACGGTGTGGTCTGAGATCCACGAGTCAGGGCCGACTCGAATCGAAGTTATCGAAGCGCTGCTGGACGCCGGCGCGAATGCGAATGCGGTGGAATATCCCACGGGAAATGCGCGTGTAGATGAGGTGCTGCGTCGACATCGCATAAACAAATAGCTTGCTTGACTATTCTTTCAGCGTTACGACCTTCGCGTTTTTCTGCGCTTTGATCACGAGTTCCGCGGCAAGCAAGCATTGTGTCTGATCCTGCGCGATGTGCGTGCGGTTCACAACGTCGGCGACAAACTGCGGCCCGAACGGAAGCGGCATATTGTTGCAGTCGATGTAGCGCGCTTCCTTATTGTTTACGATGAAAAGATTGTTGCCCTGTTTATTCACGGCTACGTTGGTGTATTTTCGGATTTCGATGTAGCCGTCGGTGCCGAGAATGAAAAGGCGTCCATCGCCCCACGTGCCCAAACCTTTTGGCGTGAACCAATCCAGCCGCACATAGCCCAGACCGCGATCGCCGCGCAAAATCATATCGCCAAAATCCTGGAAGCGCGGACGATCTGGATGCCGCACATTCGCAACTTGCGATTCCGCAATTTCGGCTTGCGTAGAGCCCGTGTAAAACAAGAATTGATCCACTTGATGCGAACCAATGTCGCAAAGAATTCCGCCGTACTGTTCGGGATTCCAGAACCACTCCGGCCGGCCCGTGCCGCCGCCTGCGTCGCCGGTTCCCTGAATAATTTGATGAGGAGCAATATTAATTGTCTGAATTACTTTCCCGATCGCGCCTTGCTGGACCAGTTCACCCGCATACACCGCAGCCTTCACTTCCAGCCTCTCACTATAAAGGATGCCGTAGATGCGTTTCGTTTCGGCGATCGTTTTCCGTAAATCCTCGAGCTGCTGCAAAGTTGTGCAACCCGGCTTGTCCGAAAGAAAATCCTTGCCGTGTTTCATGGCGCGTGCGCCAAGCGGCGCGCGTTCATTCGCAATTTGCGAGCTGAGCACTAATTGCGTGGAAGGATCATTCAGAATTTCATCTTGCGTCTTCACGATTTTCACATCCGGATATCGTTTCGCGAAAGCCGCAATCTTGTCTTCTTCGCCGCCCCACGCAGCAACCAATTCGCCGCCGCCGCGCTGAATCGCGCCGATCATTCCGTAGATGTGGTCGTGGCTCATGCCGCACACCGAGAACTTAATGTGATATTTCGGCGGCTCTTCAGCTTGCTTCGGTAATTTTATTTCTTCGATCGCGCCGCCTCGCTCTCCGCCGAACGCCATCGCGCTATTTGGCAATACGGTTCCCATCATCGCAACCGATCCCATCAATCCGGTCTGCTTCAGAAAATCGCGCCGGCCAGTGGATTCCATACTCATCTCGCCTCTCTCCTGCCCCCCATCTTTCTTAACAGAGTTCTATGTTGCGGCGCGAATTTATTTTCTTCTCGGTAAGGCCGCCTCGGTGCGCCTTCACAGTGATTTCGCTTATGCCGAGTCGTCCGCCGACTTGTTTATTGAACAGACCGCAAACCGCCAGCGCCATCACTTGTTGCACACGATTTGTGAGTGCCGCATAACCAATTTGTTTCCTATCCACGCTGATGGTTCAATGGATGCATCGCGGCGGCAACGATCTGAGGCCCCGCGCAAAAATCATTTTCAATTCTAAGGAGAACAAATGTCCGCAGTGAAACTGGAAGACGCACGCCGCATAATTAGCGCCGCAGAAAAGAAAGCCGCGGAAATTGGCCAGCCCATGAACATCGCAGTTGCCGATGAAGGCGGAAATATCGTCGCCCACGTTCGTATGGATAACGCTTGGATCGGCAGCATCGATATTTCAATGAAAAAGGCTTTCACTTCGCGCGCGTTCGATATCGAAACGAAAGATTTAGCCAAGCATTCGCAATCCGGCGGACAGTTCTTCGGCATCCACGCCTCGAATGACGGCAAGATCATGATCTTCGCCGGTGGAGTTCCACTGAAACGCGACGGCAAAGTTGTCGGCGCAATCGGAGTGAGCGGTGGCAGCGGCGATCAGGATCATTCCGTCGCCGTGGCTGGCGCTGCAGCGTTCTAACAACAAATTGCAAATGGGAAATGGGTGCAAATATTGGCGCTCGTTTCCCATTTGCTGATCGGCCCCTGTCTCGACGTTTTCATGCCTGTTCTGGCTTAAGCTGCCTTCGTACTTTTCCGAACGATTTGTCCGCCACCAAATTCTATCGAATCGTCACCTCGCGGCTCACCGCCGAAATCCGCCCGCCCACCGCTTCCTGAACAACTTCCCGCACGCGATACGAGCCCGACGGCGCGGAAATAGAAAGTTTCGCGTCCAGTCCCTGCGTGGAAAGCTGCTTCAACGTCACGTCCTTTAATCGCAAATCCATCACGCCTCGAACTCCGGTCAGAAATTGATTCTTCTCGTCGAACAACGCGGTAATAAAAATAAGACGCTCGACATGCCGATCACTCAAAACCTGAAACGGCAACTTGCGCACATCCACATGCACCAACACCTTCAGCGCGCGTTCGCCGCTTGCCAGCGTCTCCGGTGTAGCGGTGAATTCGATCTGAATTTCCGAAGGACTATCCGATGCCAGTACGCTTTGTCCCAACTTCCGAAATCTTTTCTCCGAAGGCGAAAGCTCAAGGCTCGGCGCGTAATATCCGGGCCGCGCACTCACCGTCATGTGTTCCTGTCCTGCCAGTTTCACTTTCAAATTGTGTTCAAGGCCATCAGCTTTCAGATTACCGGGCGAAAAACCAAGAACGTAAGAAACACTCGGCGGTGTGGAAAGTGTGCGGAAAGCATTTTCGATGTCGTTACCGTTGTGGAAGAATTGCCCACCAGTCCCTTCGGCAATGTTTGCCAATGGATCGCTCAGCGGATTGAATCCTCCGCCCACGCCCTCAGTACTTAACGAATTGATCACGACGCTCGCGTGAAGCGCGGCTTCGACAATCTTCTGCTGCTTTTGCACAAACGATTGTGTGATAAATCCGGTAGAAGTCAGAATTAAAACCCGTTTTCCCGGCATCTCTCCGAGGTGCCGTACAGCACTGCTAAGAGAATCCAGCGTGTCCAACGACCAATCTTCCGCAACTGTTATCGATGACTCCGCTTCCCGCATAACGCAAATTTCTG
>DATBYL010000183.1:0-2815 GCA_036513735.1 Candidatus Acidiferrales bacterium | reverse complement strand
GGCGCGCACGAGGGCCTGTCGCGGCATCCGTTGAACTGGGGTGGAGAATCGGCTGCGCCGGTAATTCGCGCCGTGGACGAATGGCAAAATGTTGCGGTTCGGATCGACGCGCCCGGTGCAGCGAAATTCTGGACGGTGCCGATTGACACGGTTTCCGAATCGGAAGAAGGATTCGAGCGCGTGTATCAAGGCTCGCAGATCATGGCCGTGTGGCCTATCGAATTTGCGCCGGGCGGAGAATGGTCGACGGAACTATTTGTAGATGTGACGAACGCAAAAGCTTGAGTCAACTTGCAAAGGACAATCGATGCCATTGAATGAAGAGTTGCTGCGAATACTTGCTTGCCCCGTTTGCTTGAAACCCGTGCGCGAATTAGCCGGTGATAAAGGATTGGAATGCTCGCAGTGCGGACGCATTTATCCGATACGCGATGGATTTCCGGTGATGCTACCTGAAGAAGCGACGCCCGCAACGAAGACTTGCGCGTCCGGCTAATCAAAAGTTTCCTGGAGCGAAATTAGAACGGCGAAATACTGATTGATTTGTCCTTTGATTCTACCCACATTTTTACTTCCTTCGTCTTACTGATTTTTTCAATTTCATTGTCGTCCGGAAAAGGCTGGTAAGGGCTTACGTCAACGGTGACGATGATGCCGCTTCCTGCTTTATCCGGCGAGCTTGCGGATTCGATGCGATAACTTTTCACCGGACCGTAGAAGCCTGTCGGTCCCCAATCATCCGTAAAATCTTTGTACGAGTAATGTGCGGGATCGGCTTTGGTGAGTTGATACGCGGACTGAAAATTTCCACTGGAAACGATGTCGAAAAAATGAGCGGCGGCGCGGCGTTCGGGAAGATGAAGGAATCCAAAAATGAACCACCACCCGGCAGCAATCAGAAGAATGACGGCGACTACAATCGTAACAATGTACCGCCGATTGCGGGCGTTCGGTTCTTCGGTGCCAACGTCGAGAAGCCCCATATTTTCTCTCAAAATTTCTCCCTTATAATTGCCGCTTGAAGAGCAGTATGCACGCGCTGATGAATACCACTGAGAAAGCTAACAGAATTCCGACGTCGCTGTAAATCCCATTGAAGCCCGTGTTCTTCAACAACAGATTCTTCAAGGCATGCACAGCGTAGGTGAAAGGATCGACGACAGAAATTGCGCGCAGCCAGAGCGGAAATCCTTCCGTTGGATAAATCGCACCCGAAGGAAAAAATAAAAGTGTATTTAGCACGCCGAAAATCGCGCGCGGAACAAGTGGATTGTTTACGCGCACCATCATCAGGAACATAAAGCTGATCATGCACAGCGCCGTGGATCCCAGCACGATAATCAAATACACCAGCCGCACCGGATCCCACAGACGCGAAATCCCCGCCAATAATCCGCCGATCATCGTGATGGTAAGTCCCGCCATTAGTCCCTTGATCGCACCTGCACTGATCAATCCGAGAATTAAATCGGATTTCGCCAGCGGCGTCGCCAAATATCCCTCGTGCAGTCCACGCGCTTTGTCATCGATAAAAACAATTCCGCCGCCGATCATGGCCACAACGAAAATCGAAATCGAAACTGATCCCGCGAGCAGATATTTGATGTATTCGATGTACGGATAAACTTCGATCTCCTGTAGGTCGATGTATCCCGGCAAGTTTGGCCCCTGCAACAGACCTTGCGGGATAAGTTGGCCCGGTTGCACTGGTGGCATCGTTGGACCGTTCAGGCTAGTCACCATTTCCTGAACGGGTTCGAGCACGCCGCTCACGGCGAAATTGTCCGTGTTGTCTTCAATGAACGCAAGGCGAGGGCGATCGCTGCGAAGCACGCGCTGCGAAAAATCCGGCGGAATATAAACGATGGCCTTAATGAATCCGGCGCGCAGGTCGGTCATGGCGTCCGATACATGCGAGTATTCGCTGATGTGAAATGTTTTCGGGCCCGCCACGATGGCGTTCAAATCTTCATGCACGACGCGCGATTCAGCGCCGTGGTCGTTATCCACCAGGGCAATGCTGACATTTTTGATTTTGCCGCCGAACGCGTAACCCAGCACGATCAGTTGCATCAACGGAAAAACCATCGAGGTCATCATCAACGCGGGGCTGCGGAAAAATTTCCGCAGGTCGCGTTCCACGATGGCCGATATTCGGTAAACCTTCATCCGTTCCTCATTTGTAAAGGTGGCTGATGTCTAGCCGCGCGCCGGCGCCCACTTCATCACGTAGTTGATTTCCTGTGTAGTGCAGGAATACATCGTCGAGTGTTGTACCTTGCACCGTCACGCGCCGAACCGTCACTTTGCGATCGCGCGCGAAATTCATCAGCGCTCCGACGAGTGCGGGACCGTCGTGCGAAGTGATGTGCACGACGCCGTTTTGCTCTTTCGCTTCAATCACTGTTGGCAGCGCGCGCAAATCCTCCAACCAATTCGGTGGAGCGTTCGCGAATTCCGCTTCCACAACATCCGTTCCCGGTACGGAATCTTTCAGTCGAGTTGGCGAATCCAGCGCAACAAGTTTTCCGTGATCCACAATAGCGATGCGGTCGCAAAGCCGGTCGGCCTCATCCATGTAATGAGTGGTCAGCAGAATGGTCAAATGATTTTCGTCATGCAAACGGCGAATCATTTCCCAAACATTTGTGCGCGAAACAGGATCAAGGCCGGTGGTCGGCTCGTCGAGGAACAGAATTCGCGGAGAATGCACCAGGCCGCGCGCGATTTCTAGCCGACGCCGCATGCCACCGGAAAATTTCCCGACCAGCACATCGGCGAATTTCTCAAGATCCACGGACGCGAGCAGCCGCCG
>DATBYL010000182.1:0-3137 GCA_036513735.1 Candidatus Acidiferrales bacterium | reverse complement strand
GCATTGGCGCGCCGAAAATACGCGGAGACCGAGTAGGGATAGCCGACGGTGGTCACGCCGGGAGTCGCGAGTGCGCGTTCGAGTCCCTGGGCGTTCACTACAATTCCGATGATTTCCGGAGTTTTCCCCTGGGCCGTTTTCACCTCGCTTAGCTTCTGCATCACGGCTTCGCTGTCGGCCATTTGCGGCACGTGTTTCGGTGAAACGAAACTCACCGCATCAATGTGGGAGAAGCCGAGCTTAATCAGCCGGCTCAGATACTGTATTTTTTCGGCCGTCGGAATAACCTGGCGCAAACCTTGCCACGCATCCCGCGGGCATTCAACGATGGTCACTTCATTTGTCATAGTGTCAGTACCAAGGGCTCCGATAGATAAGAGTTGCGTACCACAGTGCTGAGATTCCGCTCACGATCAAGAATGCCATCAAGAAAACAAATATTCGAGAGATCGCATTTTGCCAGCCGTTTATGACCGTTAGTACAGCAGCCACTACGAGTCCCAAATACGCGAGATATTGCGACACCTGGTACATGAACCACATTCCCGAATGAGATCCGGCGCCGCCCTGCGAAATCACATACGAACTTCCCCACGCAAAAAAACAGGGCGAGACGAGAAGCGCGGTAAAAAGCAGCGTTGTGACTCCGCTGCGTTTTGGGACTGCATTCTCGTCGTCCATTTAGGTTTGCAACACGCCAATCTTGAATTCCGCAACGTGCGGGTTCAGTCCCGCCGATTCCAAAGCTTCGATTAAGGCTTCGCGTGTGTGAGCGGGGTCGATAATCGCGTCGACCCAAAGGCGCGCGGCGGCGTAGCGCGGATCGGTTTGGTGCTCGTAAGTCGCGCGAGTGGATTCGTAAAGCTCTTTTTTTTCCGCGTCGCTCAGTTTCTTGCCTTCGCGCTCGAGCTGCTTGATTTTAATTTCGACCAGCGTTCCTGCAGCTGCGTCGCCGCCCATTACGGCGTAGCGCGCGGTGGGCCACGCGAAAATAAATCTTGGGTCGTAGGCTTTGCCGCACATGGCGTAGTGACCCGCGCCGAAACTGCCGCCGCAAATCACGGCAATCTTTGGGACTACGCTATTGGCCACCGCGTTCACCATTTTTGCGCCCGCGCGAATGATTCCGCTCCATTCCGCTTCTTTTCCGACCATGAATCCGTTCACGTCGTGCAGAAAAATCAAGGGGACGAGGTTCTGATTGCAGTCGAGAATGAATCGCGCGGCTTTGTCCGCCGATTCGGTGTAAATCACGCCGCCGAATTCGATGCGCTTGTCGCCCGTGCCCGGCGCCGCGACTGTAACGGATTTTTTCTGGTTGGCCACGATTCCAACGGCCCAGCCGCCGATTCGCGCGTAGCCGCACAACAAGGTCTGTCCATACTCGGCGCGATATTCTTCGAACTCGCTCTTGTCTACGATACGCTCGATGATTTCGTGCATGTCGTACTGCTGCGCCGGATTCGACGAGAAAAGTCCATAAATTTCTTCTGCTGGATGGGCCGGTGGCGCAGAAGGCTTGTGGTCGAACGGCGCGCCGGCGGGATGGCCGAACTTGTCCACCAGAGCGCGAATGCGTTTGATGCAAGCAGGATCGTCCGGTTCGCGAAAATCAATCGTGCCGCTGATCTGCGCGTGCATTTGCGCGCCGCCCAATTCTTCGGCCGAAGTCTTTTGCCCGATCGCAGCCTGCACAAGTGCTGGGCCCGCAAGAAACAGGCCGCTTCCTTCGGTCATCAGAATTTTGTCGCACATGACCGGCAAGTAAGCGCCGCCTGCTACGCACATGCCCATAATCGCGGTGATTTGCGGGATGCCCATCGCGCTTATTACCGCGTTATTGCGAAACACCCGCCCGAAATCGTCAGTGTCCGGAAAAACGTCTTCTTGTAGCGGAAGGAAAACGCCGGCGGAGTCAACGAGGTAAATCGTAGGAATATGATTTTCGATGGCGATGTTCTGCGCGCGGATTACTTTCTTCGCGGTCATGGGGAAGAACGCGCCCGCTTTCACCGTCGCGTCGTTTGCGATGATCATTACGCGGCGCCCTGAAACTTGCGCCAGGCCGGTGATGGTCCCAGCGGCTGGCGCCCCGCCCCATTCTTCATACATTTCGTACGCAGCGTAAAGACCCAGCTCGAAGAATTCCGTTTTCGCGTCGATCAACTTGGCAATGCGTTCGCGAGCAGTGAGTCGGCCTTTCTTGTGTTGCGACTCAATAGCTTTTGCTCCGCCGCACTGGCGAATCCGCTCTTCTTCGTTTTTGATTTCCGTCAGCCGATCGACCATTTGCCGGCTGCGCTTTTCGAAGTCAGCAGCTTTCGTGTCGGGCCGCTTATCGTTTTTTATTCCGCTCACCGGACCCCTTTGCTTACCGCCATCCTCGCTTCAATGATCGTCCAGACGAGGAGCACCGAACCTGGAATTGTACCATTCGAAATTGGTTTTGACTTCGCCAGCGGATAAGCTAGAATCGCCGCGGTTCGAGGCGGTCGGTTCAAATCGGACCAAATTTCCTATCGGAGGCGCCTATGTCCTGCGGTATCTATGCGAAGGATAGGTCTGCCTCCGCCCTTCTGTTTTAGCCCGTCGGGCTGCACCAATCCTTCAGCGACTGGAATCCTTCTGTACTATTTGCTATTCCGACATTAATTGCATTCTCGTTTCCCGCCAGCCGAGTTGTTGGCGGCGTCGGCTGAAGCCTAAAGGAAAAGACGATGGAGTTTATAGATTTGAATCTCGCGCGTCGCATGGAGATGGCCGAAGCTCGCGCCTGCCGCGGATGCGCTGAGTCGTTTCATCAGATGCATCCGGATTTCCCGGTCGCAGTGGAAGAAATCGCCGGAGGCTATGCGGTTTTCGCCGGGGTCAATTCGCCCGTCACGCAAGCGATTGGTGTGGGACTCAACGGCGGAGTATCGGACGCGGAGCTCGATCGCCTGCAGGATTTTTTCTTCAGCCGCGGCGCAGCGGCCGCCGTTGAACTTTGCCCTCTGGTCGATATGTCTCTCTACGAAAGATTCGCAAAACGCGGTTTTCATTTGCTCGAGGTGTCGGACGTTTTGTTCCGCAAGCTTCCGATGGCGGATGACGCTACCGACGCAACGGGCGCAGAAGTCACCGTTCGGCGCGCGGCT
>DATBYL010000181.1:0-4788 GCA_036513735.1 Candidatus Acidiferrales bacterium | reverse complement strand
CAGCGCGAGTTACGATTTGGTGCAGAAATCGCGGCAAGAAATTATTGATTTGTGTTTGAGGGAAGTTCGCGCGGCGATTCCCGCGGCGCGAGAAGCGACGCTGGTGAAGTCGACGGTGATCAAGGAGACGGCGGCGACGTTTTCGCCGGAGCCGGGATGCGATCGATGGCGGCCGGCGGCGAAAAGTCCCGTGCGGGGATTATTTTTGGCCGGAGATTGGACGGCTACCGGCTGGCCTGCAACTATGGAAGGCGCGGTGCGTAGTGGATATTTGGCGGCAGAAGCGTTGACGGAAGCAGATGGCAAGATGCAAAATTTCTTAAAGGCCGATTTGCCAGTGGAAGGAATCTCGAAACTTTTTGCCGGGCGTGCCGGCAAATGAACGTGAGGTGATTCGTGGCGAAGGCGACGATCAAATCGAAGTCCAAATCTAAATCGAAAGCCCGGTCGAAGGCGAAGGTGCAAGAGGTTACTGTGCTGGTGGGAACGCGCAAGGGCGCGTTTATTTTGCGCAGCGATTTGCGCCGGAAAACTTGGAAGCTGGAAGGTCCGCTATTTTCCGGTAAGCAAGTGCACCATTTTATTTCGGACCACCGAGATCCCGGAAAAGTGATGTTCGCAACGGCGAACGATGATTGGTTCGGTCCGGATATTCAGACGACGCAAGATGGCGGAAAGACTTGGACGGGCACGAAGGGCGGCGTGCGCTTTGAAGAAGGCGCGGGGCTGGATGTTAAGCGGCTGTGGCACATTCGTCCCGGACGGGCGAGCGAGCCGGGCGTGGTTTATTGCGGAGTTGATCCGGGCGGACTTTTCCGAAGTGCGGACGGCGGCGAAACCTGGAGCGAAGTGAAGGGATTGAATCGGCATGAGACGAGGCCGAAGTGGAATCCGGGCGCGGGGGGGATGATCGTCCACACAATTTTGTTGGATCCTGATTTGCCGCAGCGGATGTACGTGGGAATTTCGGCGGCGGGGGTTTTCCGTAGCGACGATAATGGTGTGACGTGGAGTCCTAGAAACAAGAATGTGCGCACGGATTTTCAACCGGATAAATTTCCGGAAGTAGGGCAGTGCGTGCACAAGGTTGCGCTGGCGCCGGGCGCTCCGGGGCTGTTGTATCAGCAGAATCATTGCGGGATGTATCGCAGCGAATCTGCGGGAGATGATTGGACGGATATTTCCGAGGGCGCGCCTTCACGATTCGGATTTCCGATTGCAGTGCATCCGCGCGATCCGAAAATGATTTGGGTTCTGCCGCTGATTGGAGCGGAGATGCGCGTGGTACCGAATCGTTCGCTAACGGTCTACTGTTCAACGAATGGCGGAAACAATTGGAAAAAGCAAACGAAGGGTTTGCCGACAAAAGATGCGTTCCACACAATTTTGCGGGAGGCAATGTCGACAGATACTTGTGATTCCGCGGGAGTTTATTTCGGCACGGAAAGCGGACAGCTCTATCACACGCGAGACGAAGGCACAGAATGGCATCTGCTGGCCGGGAATTTGCCGCCAATTATGAGCGTTGAAGCTGCCGTAATTTAGTGAAGCGGCCGGAAGAGGAGTGTGCGCATTTTAATGGAATTTGTTGAGTACGGGCTTGACTTGGAAGTCCCGGAGGGCTACAAAGATAGAGTACGTGATTTCACCGCTGTGTCGTCCCGGTAAGGATTTCTGCCGAAAGAAAACAACGTCGAGTGTAGTTTTGTAAATTCACAGTTCTCGAAGTATCCCCTATCGCAGCGCGCTGACCGGTAAGTCCGTTTGTGCGCCCAATTTTTGCGAAGAAGAGAAGTGTGGTGAGGGTCAGTTGGATAGAAAATACAAGCAGCATGGTTATCAGGATTCCGGAAAACCCGAAAAAAGAGAACGAAGTCCAGAGCAGCCTCGCGGGCCGCGGCCGGAACAGATAGGTCCTCGCACTCCGCGGATGGTTGGGACGGTGTTGCGCGCGCGCTGTGGCGGGTGCGGAAATGTTCTGCCGCCGGGATTTGTAGCGACAGGAGTATGCGCGCGATGCGGCTATGAACTTCATTGTTGCAAACAGTGCGTGAATTTCGATACAGGCGCGCAGTTTGAATGCACGCAGCCGATTCCCGAAGCGATCATGAAAAAGAGCGCGAAGAATACATGCACGTTTTTCGAGATGCGTATGAATGTGGAGAAGGATACGGCGCCGATTGCTCCTGCTCCCACGAACGGCGCGCAGAAAGAACATTCGAGCAGCGCGGCGCGTCCTGGAGACGCACGACGAGCGTTTGAGGATTTGTTCAAGAAGTAGTTGCCTGCAGCGGCCGGCCTACCGAAATATTCCCACCACTTTTTGCTATTCCTGGCGAAGCGCGCGCATCGGATCGATTCGGCTTGCGCGCCGAGCGGGCACGTAACTCGCGAATAATGCGGCGGCGATTAACACAAGAACCATCGCAGCGAAGGTGAGTGGTTCGAGTGATTTCACGCCGGCAACAAATCGTTCCAATAATCTTCCAGCAACGAGCGAGCCGGCAATTCCTACTCCAACGCCCATGAAAATCATCCACATACTTTGCCGCAGGATGAGGAGGATTACGTTGCTCGGAGTTGCGCCCAGCGCCATGCGCACGCCGATTTCTGAGACGCGCTGACTGGTGAGATATGCGAGCACTCCGTAAACGCCGATACACGCCAGCAGCAACGCCAGCCCCGCGAAAATTCCGAAAAGCAACATCAACATTTGTTGCTGGGCGAGAGAAGCGCTCGCGAGTTGTTCCATTGTACGAATCTCGTTGAACACTTGATCGCCGGATGGCCCACGAATTTCTTTCTGAAGTGGATCGACAACATTCAACGGCGCGCCTTCGGTGCGCACGACGACTGACATCAATTCCGACCAACGACGCAAGAGCGGTTCCGCTACTTGCGCGAACGGATAGTAAAACTGCGCGCGTACTTTCGCTTCATCGTCACTCGCAGGACCCCAGTGCCGGACGTGGCCCACGACGCCGATCACTTGAGCGATGTCGGGTCCTCCGGGACCTGATGAAAATGGAGAGTCCGTGTTCGGAAGCCAGATTCGTTTTCCGAGGGGATCTTCATTGCCGAAAGCGAGCTTCGCCATCACGTCATCTATCACGATGACGTACTGACTGCCTTTGTGGTCGCGATCGTCGAAAAATCGGCCCTTCATCAACGGAATGCCCATCACTTTTAGATAGTCGGGAGAAACGCTTGTCGCCAGCGCCACGGGAAATTCATTTGCGGGCGGCAGAGACGGAGAATTCCAATAGCTGAGTTGGTTGTTGCCATCGCGCATAGGCACAGTATCTACCGTGGCGACGGATTCCACGCCCGGGACGCGACGCGCGTGATCCAGCACTTGCTGCCAGGTCGCCCGGATTTTGTCGGGACTTTCAAATGTGGAAGGCGAAAGATCCAGGCGAGCGGTCAGAACATTGTGAACATTTAGTCCGGGATCAATCGATGCCAGCCGCAGAAGCGTTCGGCCCAGAATACCCGCGGAGACAAGCAGCACTACCGCCAGAGCGATTTCCGAAACTACAAAACTTCCGTGCAAACGGCGGGAGCGGCCCGTCAGTGTTCGCGCGCTGCCGCGGATTGTTTGTTCCAGATTTCGCGCCGGAACGCGAAGCGCCGGCGCGAGACCAAAAAGAAGTCCACAGAGAAGAGAAATCCCGAGCGTGAACAACAACACACGCCAGTCGAGTTGGATTTCTGTTGCGCGCGGCAAACTTCCCGGCCAGAAAGCGACGAATGGCCGCGTGCCGACTGCGGCTAGAAAAACTCCGAGGAGGCCACCGGAAAGTCCCAGCACGGCGCTTTCTGTCAGGCACTGACGCACCAAACGGCCCCACTTCGCGCCAAGAACTGCACGCATCGCAAATTCGCGTTCGCGAGAAACTGCGCGAGCGAGAAGCAGGTTGGCAACATTCGCGCAGGAAATCAGAAGCACCAGACTGACCGCGCCTAATAACAGCCAAAGAGTGGATCCGATGTCCCCAACGTCGGGGCGCATTGGGTCCGTGATGAAACTTCGACCGGCATTTGAATCTGGAAATTGTTCGGCGAGATTGCGGCCGATCAAGCCGAGTTCCGTTCGCGCTTGCAGCGGTGTCGCGCCGGGTTGGAGTCGAGCGAGGACGCTGATGCCAGGGTGTCGATCGCGTCTTTGCATGCTTGGCGAAGGGTCTTGGCCAATCGGAATGAACACATCAGCTTGCCCGTTCAACTGGAAACCTGACGGAAAGATTCCTACGACAGTGTAGGACTTCGACGAATAAATAATTGCCGAACCAATAGCGGAAGGGCTTCCTCCAAAATGACGTTGCCAGAATTCATGGCTGACGATCATGACGGGCGCTGCGGCGACGCGATCATCTTCGACGGTGAACGCCCGTCCGCGCTCCAGAGGAATTTCCAGAACGGAAAATAGGTCATACGAAATTTGGCGCGCATCAACGTATTCAGCGCGATCGGTTCCGCGAATCGCGCCGCCGTCGAATCGCCACGCCGCCAGTGCCAGTGTGTGACTTTCGCGCTTGCAGTCCAGAAAGTTTGGATACGCAAACGCCCAAAGGTTTCCGAATCGATTAGCTTGTTCTGTTTTTTCCTGCAGGACGAAAAGTTTGCTTGGTTCTGGATAGGGCAGCGGCTTCAAGAGCACGCCATTGACGACTGTGAACATGACCGTGGTGGCTCCGGTGCCAAGAGCGAGCGTCAACAGCGCGATTGCTGCAAAGCCGGGACTCTTGCGAAGCATGCGAAGCGCGAAACGAACGTCCTTAAAAAAGT
>DATBYL010000180.1:0-6237 GCA_036513735.1 Candidatus Acidiferrales bacterium | reverse complement strand
AGAAACTCCGGAGAGCGACGAGAAATCGGATGTCAATGCCAACCCTTCCTGAAATCTCCGACGGTTCCGCTGAGCAAGAAGCCGGCGGACGCATGTCGTTCTTCGAGCACCTTGCCGATCTGCGTACACGCTTGTTTCACGCCGCCGGCGCAATCGCGATCGGCGCTTTCGTCGGCGTAGGCATCGCCAAGTACATCATGAATTTCTTTGCGAAGCCGATGACGACTGCGCTTCGCAACCATGGCTTGCCGCCACAAATGTACGTTACGCATCCGGTCGGATATTTGGACACGTACATAAGCATGGGGCTCTATTTTGGAATTATTCTGGCCGGGCCGTACGTGCTTTACCAGGTTTGGCTTTTCGTGGCGCCGGGCTTGTATCGACATGAAAGAAAAGCCGTCGCCGGTTTCATCACGTCCGCGTTCCTGCTTTTTCTAGGCGGCCTGGCGTTCTCCTACTACGTCATCCTTCCTTACCTTTTGAAATTTCTGGTCAACTTCACAACCGGAGATCAGTTCACTCCGCTAATCAGCCAGGACGAATATTTTCCGTTCCTATTTAAAGTTCTCTTCGGTGTCGGCATCGTTTTCGAGTTACCGGTCGTAGTTTTCCTGCTGGCGCTATTCAATATCGTCACGCCGCAATTCCTGTGGAAACATTTCCGTTACGCAATTTTGGCCATCACAGTTATCGCAGCAATCATCACGCCCACGCCGGACGCAATGACCATGCTAATTTTCATGGCTCCCATGATAATTTTGTATCTGGCTGGCATCGGCGTAGCCTGGATGGTGGTACGAAAAAAGAAGCGCGCCGCCGCGTTCGGGAAGTAGGAGTGATGTGGCACACGCTTCAGCCTGTGTGCACCTTTTAAGAAGGAGCGCATCAACATGCCCCAAACCAAATTCCAATCCAGTCGCCAAATCCTCTACTGCTCAGCTGTGGTCGCGCTCCTACTAACTCTAGTCTCCTGCAAAGGCAGCTCCGCCGACGCAAACGCCACAACTGCCTCTACACCCACGCCGGCGGCAGCAACAGCATCCGCTCCGCCAGCACCTGCGCCCACGTGCAAAACCCCGCCCCCCGCAACTTTCAGCGGAGACTGCGCCTTCGATCAAGTAGCCGCCCAGGTGGGCTTCGGTCCGCGTCCGCCAGCATCCGACGCCATCCGCAAAACGCAGGACTACATCATCGGCCAGCTAAAAAGTTTTGGATGCGCAGTGGACACGCACGACTTCCACGCCTCGACACCAGTCGGCAGCGTCGCCATGAAAAATATCGTCGCCAAAATTCCCGGCGCCAGTCCAAACATTATTCTGCTCGCCACGCATTACGATACAGACACCGTCGGGCCGCCGCCGCAACTTCGCAAAATGCCGAACTTCGTTGGCGCGGATGACGCCGGCTCGTCCACGGGACTGATGATTGAAATGGCGCGCGTCCTGTGCGGCAAACCGCAACCCGCCACAATTTGGATCGCGTTTTTCGACGGAGAAGAGGCTCTGGTGAATTGGACGGACACAGACAGCGTCTACGGCAGCCGCGAAATGGCCGCAACTCTTGCGATGTCCGGAGATCTCGCTCGCGTGAAAGCATTTGTCCTCGCTGATCTCGTCGGAGGAAAAAAATTCCACGCCAAACGCGATTCCGAAACCAGCCAGTGGCTGCAGGATATTGTATGGGATACCGCCGCGCGGCTCGGCCACAAAGACATGTTCATCTCAGAGCACGGTGACGGCATGGAAGACGATCACTTGCCGTGGAAGGCGCGCAAAGTTCCGACTGTGGACATCATCGATCTCGACATCGCGGGTGACGTGAATTACTGGCACACGGAACAAGACACGCTCGACAAAATTAGCCCGAAAACTTTGCAAGCGGTGGGTGACGTGATCTACGCAAGCTTGCCAGAAATTGCGAAGCACATTAAGTAGCAGGAGACATTGAATGACGCGGCCAGCCATCGCGAGTATTTCTCCTAGCTTTATCGTCAGGAACGTCTCCGCTGCTATTTCGTTTTATTGCGATATGCTGGGCTTTCAAGTCGAATACCAGCACCCAGAACGCGATCCATTTTTTGCGATTGTGCGCCGCGATAGCGCCATGATCTTCGTCAAATCTGTCGGCGTGGAACCGATACCCAACTATAAGCGCCACCCATTTGCGCGATTGGATGCATACGTCAGTGTGCCCGATCCCGATGCGCTGGCGGCAGAGTTCACATCACGCGGTGTCAGTTTTTCTGTGCCACTGAAGGATACAAATGACGGACTGCGCGGCTTCGAGCTTGAAGATGCCGACGGCTATGTGCTGTTTTTCGGCCGTCCTCGCGAAAATTCAAACTAACTCACTATCGAAGTGCGCCGCCTCTCAGCATTTAGTCCGACTGTGCTAAATTCGATTGTTCCCATGAAGCCGCCGCGGAAAATTATCGTCAACGCCCCGTCAAAGCGCTACGCCGTTTACTGCGGCGAAGGCGCGCTCGCGGAATTTTCCGATGCAATTCACGCGATAGGGCGTAGGAGCGGGTCTGAGACCCGCCGGTTTTTGCTTTCCTCGCCCAAAGTCTGGAAGCACGTCGGCAAATCAATTCCGCGTTCCACTGAATTTCGCAAATCTAAAATAATTCTCTTCGACGATAGTGAATCTGCGAAGAATTTATCGACGGTCGAGCGCATCTCACGCGATCTGGTTCGCGCCGGCGCAGACCGGAACGCGATTCTCGTGGCCGTGGGCGGCGGAGTCGTTGGCGACGTCGCCGGTTTTGTTGCCGCCACTTACCTTCGCGGCGTCAAACTTGTCCACGTTCCAACCACGCTCGTAGCTCAAGTCGATAGCGCCATTGGCGGAAAAACGGGCGTGAATCTTCCGGAAGGGAAGAACCTGGTCGGCGCATTCTACCAACCAGATTTCGTAATCGCCGATCCCGCGACGCTCAAAACTCTTTCCGATCGAGACTACCGCTCCGGCATCTACGAAATTATTAAGTACGGAATCATTGCTGACGCAAAACTCTTCCGCGATCTCGAACTCAATCTCGATAAATTGTTGCAACGCGATCCAGCAACGCTTTCCAACATCATCCCGCGCTGCATAGCACAAAAAGCACGCGTCACAACGCTTGACGAGCGCGAATCTGGCCTCCGCGAAACGCTAAACTTCGGCCACACGTTCGCGCACGCGCTCGAATCGCTCACACGCTACCGCGTATTCCGCCATGGCGAAGCCGTCGGCTGGGGCATGATTGCCGCAACGCTTCTCGGTATCGCGGTCACGAATCTATCTCTCGATGACGCAGCCCGCACCATTCGCTTGATTCGACGAGTTGGCGCACTGCCGCCTCTACCAAATAATATTTCAGCGGCGCGATTGCTCGACGAAATGCAATCCGACAAGAAATCTCGCGGCGGCAAACCACGCTTTGTTGTCGCGGAAAAACTCGGTAAAGTCCGCACGGGCGTCGAAGTTCCGTCGCAGATCGTAAGCGTCGTCTGGAACGGGTTATCGCGTGCGGAGAAATCGACCAAATCGAAATGACCGTTGCCGCCCCAACTCCCGTCAAACATTCCGCCACCGGCGCTCAGCCTGAAGGCGCAATTGGCGAACGCGACGCCTCCGCGCGCGTTCGCGAAATGTTCGGCAACATCGCGCCGCGCTACGACTTCCTGAATCACTTTCTTTCCGGACACATGGATCGTCTCTGGCGTCGCAGAGTTGTCCAGCGATTTCAGAACGTCCTTCAGCGCGACGATGCACGCGCTCTTGATCTCTGCTGCGGCACCGGCGATCTCACCATCGCGCTAGCTCGCGGCGGACGCGCCAAAGTAATCGGCAGCGATTACGCGCATCCGATGCTCGTCCGTGCAGCGGAAAAATCCAAGAAATATTCACCCGGAGGATCGAGTGCGCAAAATCTAATTGGCTACATCGAAGCCGACGCGCTCCAGCTCCCGTACGCCGAAAACAGTTTCGATCTCGTAACCGACGCCTTCGGTTTCCGCAATCTCGCAAATTACGATCGCGGCTTCGCGGAAATATTTCGCGTGCTCCGCCCCGGCGGACAAATCAGCATTCTTGAATTCAACGAACCAACGGGTGCTTACTTCGGACGCGTCTTTCGCTTTTACATGAAACGAATTCTGCCGCGTCTCGGCCGAATAATTTCCGGCAGCAAATCCGCCTATTCCTATTTGCCCGCATCCGTCGAAAAATTTCCGACGCCGGACAACTTGTTAGCCAAATTATCCGCCGCTGGATTCATCAATCCCACCTGCGAGCTTTGGACAGGCGGCTCCGTTGCCCTCTATCGCGCCAGCAAACCCTAAACATGTTCTGGAATTTGTGCGCAACTCATGATAATTGTTCCTGCCTTTTTCGTTAACGACTGCAAACAAGAGACTTACGAACACGTGATGACTCCGTCGTACAAAAAATAAATGCCCCCGCCCCCACCCATTTTGCTATGTATTGCAAATAAAGGACTTACAGCGATCTGTGGGTGATCGTTATGCAAATGAAGGACTTAAGGGATTTTTGCCGATGTATTCAATGGAAGGGAAAGCAAAAATGCGCGCGTATGGCTGGCTAATTCCTAGCTCTCCAACCCCAACAACTTAATCTTGTGCAGCAACGTTTTGTAAGAAACGCCCAGCCTCTCCGCCGCGCGGCTCTTGTTCCACTTACACTCGCGCAACGCTTCCGCAATTTTAAATCCTTCCAGATGCGCCAACGCCCGCGTCGTCACTTCGTCCAAAGTTCCTTCCCACGCGAAACGATCGTCCAACATGCCCGCAGGAATTTGTCCCGGAGCAGGACGCGGCACCGGCAATTGCAGCGCCGACGCATCCATTTCCGTTCCGTCAGCCAGAATCGCCGCGCGCTCGACGGTATTCTGCAATTCGCGCACATTACCCGGCCACGAATATTCTTTCAGCCGAGCGAGCGCTTCCTTGGTGAATCGCAAATCTGGCTTCTTAAATTCACGCCGGAATTTTTCCAGAAAATATTCCGCCAGCAGCCAGATGTCATCTCCGCGTTCAGCCAAAGCCGGAATCGTAATCGGCACTGCGGAAATTCGGAAGAATAAATCCTCGCGAAATGTTTTTTCTTCAACGGCGGTTCGCAGGTCCTTATTCGTTGCCGCCAAAATTCGCACATCCACTTCAATCAACTGCGTGCCGCCGACGCGTTCAAAGCATCGCTCTTCCAAAACGCGCAACAGCTTTGATTGAATGCTCAAGGGTAATTCGGCAATTTCATCCAGAAAAATAGTTCCGTGATGCGCCAATTCCATCTTGCCGATTTTTCGCGAACCAGCGCCCGTATACGCTCCGCGCTCATGCCCAAATAATTCGTTCTCGACCAGCCCTTCAGGAATTGCCGCGCAATTCAACGCCACGAAAGAATGTTCGCGCCGCGGAGAAAGGTGATGTATCGCTCGCGCAAAAAGTTCTTTGCCCGTTCCGCTGGGGCCAAGTAGCAGCACTGTCGCATCCGTCGCCGCCACTCGCTGCGCCTGGCTCGTCGCATCTTTCATGCTCGCGTGATCGCCAACAATGCGCGGAAATCCGTATCGTGCGGCATAATCTTCGCGCAGCAATAAATTTTCCCGCAGCAATTCTTGCTGTCCCGCCGCGCGCCCGACTAGCAGCGTCAAGTGTTCCAGATCAACAGGCTTCTGCACGAAATCGAACGCGCCATCTTTCATTGCGGTCACAGCTTCTTCAATCGAGCCGTAAGCGGTAATCAAAATCACGGGAGTTGTTGGATCGACTTGCTTTGATTCCTGCAGAATTTCCAGTCCAGATTTTCCGGGAAGTTTTAAATCGGTTAGCACCAGCAAATATCGGCGCGCGCGAATGCGATTGATCGCCGTAGTTCCGTCGCCAACATCTTCCACTTCGTAGCCCGCGCGCTCTAGAGCCTTGCGCAACATCGCGCGCAATTCATTCTTGTCCTCGACAAGAAGAATCGGCTCGACGCCGGTTTTCTTTGCGGCGCGTTTTGTAGCAGCGGCTGTGGTTGATTCGGTCATCTGAAAATTTCAGGCACGAAAATTCAAAAGGGAAGAAGCAAGCGCAACGCAAAAGGGAAGCGATTTCTTCAACTTCCCGCCCTTTACCACGAAGGTGGATTCGCCCAGCCCGGTTCGCCGCCGGAGCGCCGCAATTCGTCCTTTAAATCTTCGATGGCTTGCGTCAGATCCGCAACTTGCTGTTTCTTTTCGTCCACTTT
>DATBYL010000179.1:0-2950 GCA_036513735.1 Candidatus Acidiferrales bacterium | reverse complement strand
CCCGCCGTGAAAAAATCTGCAATGCAAGCGCCGCAAACTTTCATCCTGCACGGTCAGAAGATAAACCGAGCGGCTCGATCGCGAATATCGAATCGCCTGACCTTCCAGAACTTCCACGCGCAATGTGTAAACATTTCCGGGCACAACATCGGCGATTTGCGAAAAGTGGCTGCGATCCTCATAGCGAAACGGCAGATAGCCAATCAAATCCTCAACGGAAATAATTCCACGCTTCGCCAGCACTTCCGCGCGCGCCGGCCCAACGCCCTTCAGATATTTCACTTCGTCGCTCAGCTTCGCCATCGAAGCATCATTTATATCACCTCCCAACGAGCCGGCTAGTTCGATGGTTAGCCATTGCAACGAGCCGCGTGTGTTGACCGACGACATCTCGGGATGCCTCCGCGTCCGGCGCGGCGTCGTTCTTACCGGGTAGATTTCCGTAATATCGGAACATTTACTTATTACAATTCCGTGAAGATGTGCTAGAATTTCGAATCGTGGCAAACGACTCATACAAACAAGCCCTCGACGTGGCCCGCAGTGACATAAACCACTTGCTTCGCGAACGAGAGAAAATCGATAAGGAAATCGTCAACCTCGAAAACGCGATCAACTCTTTGGAGAGACTCTGCAAAGAATCCGCTGTAGAACCATCCTCCTCTCTGAATTCCGAAGCGTCCGAAGTTAGCTTGAGAGATGCAATTCGACTCGTGTTTAACATGGCGCGTCCCAACTCACTGTCTCCAACCGAAGTTCGCAATAAGCTTCGAGAAAATGGATTCCATTTGGATCGGTACAAATATGAATTACCGCCGATTCACAATACAATCGCGAGACTTGAAGCGGCCGGCGAACTTGAACCTGATCCTAGGCCCGACGGAGAGAAAGCTTACAAATTTGTGAGTAGTTTTCACCGCTTTCTTCAGCAAAGTGAATTTGTCGGACACGCTAGAACCATGGACGCGAAGCCACGCCACGGACGAACGGGTCGCGACTACAATTTTAAGAACCGCAGAGCAGAGTAAAAAGCGCGTATGCCAATGAACTAGACTGACAGCGAGACGAGATTCAAACGCGGATGAAAGCCGGATCCGAATCCTAGGTCGAAACTACGAGTGGTGGAGATGGCCAAAAACAAGACGAGAAAAGATCCGGTACTCAAACAGACCCGAGCGCAGATTCGCAGCCTAATTCCCGATGCTCGGCGCCTTCTTAAGTTTGGAAGTGAATTCGAGCTTATGCAGTTTTTGCGCGGGATCGGGATAAAAGACGAGGATTCGCGCTTCGGCCTGATCGTGAAGACCTGGCGCGACTTGAGGAGCGGGAGACTCTAACTGCCAACTTGTGAAGCTCTGCGCGCTTTTCTCGCGCCACAGCTTCCGGCAACGTGGCCAACTGCTCGTGAATTACCTTCGCAAGATGTTCCGCAGCTTTGTCCAACGCTGACTTTTTCGTAGCCATTAGAACTTTAGAATAGCATCAGGCGTAGCCGCTGACAAGGACAGCATTTCGCCACCATTCCGTGATGGCGGAAACGCGCCCTGTGCCCGAGCAAATACTTGCGCGGCTACGGCGCGTCTGGCTAGATTGAGTTCGCGGGACAGCATCACCGCGCCGCCAAATGAGTTCAAGATTCTTGTCCATGAAAAAGCTCCGGCCTTGGTTAATTTGTGCTTGGTTTATCGGACTGTTCGCAATTCATTTTCTCCGTTCTTGGTCTGTTGACCCAAACCCATTGCGAGATTTTTCGCAGGTATTCCTCGATGCCCTCAGCAGTTGTTTGTCTCTAAATTCGATCTTTACGTCGATCATGATTGTGATTCTGCTTTCCGTTAACTGGAAGCAGCAAACGGCGTCCAAAACATCCACGCCAACAAGCACCGAGCCTCGATTTGAGCGCCTGGGCGCGAAGGATTTTCGCGTCCTAATCGCGTGGATTTTATTCGGCGCGCTGGGCGTGTTCGTTGCGTGGCATTATTATTTCCAGGCTTTTCCTGAAGCTTCCATAAATTTTCAAGTTTCGCGCGACGAAGCGCTGAATCGCGCGAAAAGTTTTCTTACTCAGCAGGGTGCGTCGCTCGACGGATACGAATCCACAATAGTTTTTTCCGTGGACGACAACGTAAAAACGTATCTCGAACGCACTGTCGGTTTGGAGCAAGCCAACAAGTTGATGTCCACGGAAGTAAACGCGTGGCATTGGGAGATTCGATTTTTCCGCCCGCAGCAAAAAGAAGAATTTCGCGCTGACGTAAATCCCGAAGGCCGCATCGTCGGCTACGAACACATCGTCGAGGAAGCGCGCGCTGGCGCAAGTCTTGAACGTGACGCGGCACAACAATTAGCCGCAAAATATTTGAACTCGCAGTACGGCGCCGATCTCGCGCAATACGATTTCCTGCCCGAAGAATCGAATCCCACCGAGCGTCCGAACCGCCGCGATTGGAGTTTCACCTGGCAGCTTCGCGGATTTCGCGCGCCCGATAATTCGGATGGCGCGCCGTATCGCCTGAATGTTTCCGTGGACGGCGATCAAATCGGCGGCGCTACTGAATTTCTGAAAGTACCTGAAGCGTGGCAGCGCGATTTTCAGCGTATGCGTTCGCGAAATGACCTGATCGAAAGCATCGCCATCATTCCATACATGTTGCTGCTGAGCGCGGCGTTCTGGTTCATCTTTGAACTTTCGCGGCGCGGCGGAATGCGATGGTCCAGTCCTTTATCGATTGGAATATTTTTCGCGCTGCTTTGGTTTTTTATGAGCGTCTGCAATTGGCCGCTGATTCGCGCGGAATACGACACGAATTCGTCGTACTCCGCATTCGCGCTCGGCCAAATTGCCTACGCCGCACTACTCAGCATTGTTCAAGCATTGCTGGTAACAATCGCCGTCGCGCCCGGCGAACCGCTTTACCGCGTTTCGCAACCCTCGCGAATTCAGTTATTC
>DATBYL010000178.1:0-4438 GCA_036513735.1 Candidatus Acidiferrales bacterium | reverse complement strand
AAAGTGATTGAACCACGATTGACACGATGTACATCACCAGTACCGCGCCAAGGATTCGTCCCCGATTTCCGCGCGTAAGCACGCCGCTCCGCGTCATTGACTCCACCGCGCCCTGCCGTTCCAACAGGAATACAGGAATGGAAACCGCGAAACGCATCAGCAGCCACGCCGCAAGAACAAATCCGCCCAAAGCCAGTAATAGAATTGCAATCACAGAAAGAATCGGAGAAATAGCCGTCAGCGCCACCGACGCGATTCCGCCCACCAGGCCCACCGCCACGAAAACGCCAACAAGAAATACAAACGAAATCAGGAATAGAAGAATGATCAATCCGATGAGTCCCACAATCTTTCCGCGAATCATTCGGTAAGCGCCGCGAATCGAAACCGCCCGCCCCAGATAAAGTTCAGAAACCGCAACCGTCACCGCTCCCAGCGCAAACGCCTGAAAAAATAGTTGCGCGAGTATCAGAAGAAAGCTAGGCACAATCCGGTCCTGCATGGTCCGAATAAACGCAAACGGATCCTGCGCGTTCTGCGCTACCGGTAAAATGTGTATTGGAAATCCCACCACCACAATCAGCGAACAAATCATGATCGCAATTTCCGGTATCACCATAATTCCGCAGAACAGCCAGAATCGGTTGCGATATAACGTGAACGTGCGGTCCAGCAACTCCGAAAGGCTCAACGGCTTCAATTCCGCCGCTTGTACGCGAACTTCATCCATCGTGGAAACCTTTCGTGCCGCCGTGTTTGTGAAAATTCAATTGCGTCTCGCAGATCTATCCAACTTCGCTAGCTGACCGCAATTTCCGGCGTCGCACCCGATTCACCCGGCGCCGGCGGAGGCAACTGATCCAGCAATCTTTGCAGATCAAATCCTTCTTTGCGAACCGTCGCGTCGTAATAAATCAACACAATCGCAATCATCAGCAACGGCGCTGCAATTGTTGACCCCACCGTCGCCGAAATCGCTTGCCCAATCTGTATCCACAGCGGAAACAATCCCCGCACCCGGTATGTCTGCTGCAGAATAATAAACGGCAAGCCAAGTCCGAAGTTGAACGCCAGCAGCACCACATACATCACGATTACTGTGACGAAAATTCGGTTTCGGTTTCCTTGCGTAAGCACACCACTTCTGCTCAGGGACTCTGTCACGCTGCGCCGCTCCAACATAAACGCTGGAACCGACACGGCATATCGCATTAGCAACCAGAACGCGCCAATCACACCCACAAAAACAAGTAGAAACAGAACGATCGCTCCCCGCACCGGCGAAGTAGATACCGTCGCCATCACTCCAATCCCGCCCGCAAATCCGCCGGCAAGGGAGCCCACCGCTAGATATGCCATTCCCACCAGCATCAACACTAGAATCAATCCAAACAGCGCGAAAATTCTGCCGCGGACCGCTTCGTATGTGCCGCGAATCGTGGCCCCGCGCCCTAAATAAAGCTCCGATACCGCCACCGTCACCGCGCCAAGCGCCAGACCGCCGACGAACAGCGCCACGAACGACGAAGCAAGTATCGCCGCCAGCCTTGGCACCAACGCCGAAAACGCCGCGAAGGGATTTTCCGGATCCGGCGGCTCCGTCGGTAAATCGCCAACCGGAAACGTCACGATCACAATCAACGAGCACGTCAGTCTTACTATTTCCGGCCCCACCATCAGTCCGCAAAATAACCAGAACCGGTTGCGATACAACTTGAACGTCCGGTCAAGCAATTCCGAAAGGCTCATCGGCTTCAATTCCGCCGCTTGTACCGGAATTTCATCCATCATGATGAAAACCTTTCGTACCGTCGTGCTTCGGAAAATCCAAATCCGTCTCGCAGTTCGATTCAACTTCGCTAGCTGACCGCAATTCCCGGCGCCGAGCCCGCTTCCCCCGGCACCGGCGGCGGCAGTTGATCCAGCATTCTTTGCAGATCAAATCCTTCTTTGCGAACTCTTGCGTCATAATAAATCAAGCACGATGCGATAGCTAACAACGGCGCTGGAATCACACTTCCTATAACCGACGCGAGCGCGTTGATAATCACAAACCAAACCGGCATGTTTCCGTCCGCCATTGACATGCTTCCAATCACGAGGATCGGAATCCGAATCCCAAAAGAAATCGCCGTCGACACCGCAATCGTAACCAATCCCGCCACAAATATTTTCCAGCGATAGCCCTTCGTCAATTCCCAGCTTCGGCCCAGCGACTCCGCTCCACCTGAATCCTCCGCGATAATTACCGGATAAATCAGCGACAGCGCCAGATACACAATAATCCCCGGAATGATCAGCAGAACAAATCCTGCCATCATCGCAAGTCCAGCAAGAATTCCGGCCAGAATTGCCGCGCCCACATGGCCCCACGCGACTCGATACGCGCGTTTGATTCCCGTCGTTCGTCCCACTTGAATGTCCCACACCGCCGCGTACGTTCCCAGGCTCGCAAGGATTATTGCGACGATAAAAATAAAAACCACCACAATGATTACGATCAGAAATATTCCGCCGACCGCCCCAACTCCAATCCGCTCGGCATCGGGCGCGCCCCCGAAAGTCACCAGCGCGGCCAGCCCCACCACAAAGCCGATCGCTACCGTAGCAGCCGCATACGGCAATCCCGCAATTCCCACCAGCATCAGGAAGTTTTTGCGATAAATGGAAAACATCCGGTCCAGGATTTCACTGAGCGTGAGCGGCCCCGTCTCGACACCTGCCATCAAGTCCCTCCAGCCACCGGGAGGCGGCGCGGGGATGTAACCACAGCGTCAAATCAAATGCAAGACACTAACCTTAATGCGCGACGGCTGAGCAGCACCTACACTCCTGTTGGTGCATGTGTATTTTATATCCCGAGTCCCGCAAACTATTCCACGCCGCTTTTAACCAACCTATGTCCCCTATTTGCTTAGCCTTAGCCGTCACGGCGATCTTTCCCAATTCGGGAATTTCGGAAAAACCGCTACCCCCCACCCCACCCTATTTTGCGATGTATGTGCAAATAAAGGGCTTACAGCGTTCTGTGGTTCATGTGTGTGCTAATAAACGACTTAGCGCCAATTATCATTTCCGAAACTCAGCCGGCACCATCCCAAATCCGAGCACTCTAATCTTT
Organism: Candidatus Acidiferrales bacterium; assembly: GCA_036513735.1. Taxonomy (GTDB): domain Bacteria; phylum Acidobacteriota; class Terriglobia; order Acidiferrales; family UBA7541; genus DASTCZ01. The sequence goes on along the minus strand of DATBYL010000178.1, from coordinate 1,317 downwards.
ACTCCCCGCCGGCGCCCTTCGCCGAAGCGACTCATTCGCCGCCAAAATCGTCGCGTCAATATCCTTATCCGTATGCGCCCACGAAACAAACGCCGCCTCAAATTGCGATGGCGCCAATAAAATTCCGCGCTCCAACATCGCGTTAAAAAACGCCGCGTACTTCGCGGTATCCGATTTCTTCGCATCCGCATAATTTGTAATCGGTTGCGACGCAAAAAATAATGTCATCAGCGATCCCACTGCCTGCACTTGTCCTTCAATGTGCAATGACGCAAGCGTCGCGCGCAATCCTTCCACCAATTTTCCCGCGCGCGCATTGATCTGCCAATAAAATCCCGGCACGGAAAGCAGTTTCAACATTTCAATTCCCGCGCGCATCGCCAAAGGATTTCCAGAAAGCGTTCCCGCCTGATACACATCTCCCAACGGCGCAAGCCGATCCATTATTTCTCGACGCCCCCCGTACGCCGCCACCGGCAATCCGCCGCCGATAATTTTTCCAAGTGTCGTCAGGTCTGGTGTAACTCCATAAAGTTTTTGCGCGCCGCCCCACGAAAGCCGAAATCCAGTAATCACTTCATCGAAAATCAGCAGCGCCCCTTCGCGCTTGGTAATTTCCGCCAGCCCCGCCAAAAATCCTTCCGCCGGCGGTACAACTCCCATATTCGCCGCAACCGGTTCCACAATCACCGCCGCAATTGTTCCCGGATGCAATTCAAACATCTTCGCAACGGCTTCCAAATCGTTGTACGGAACACTAATCGTCAGCGCCGCCGAAGCTTGCGGCACGCCCGCGCTCGCCGAAATTCCAAATGTCGCCAGCCCGCTGCCCGCATCGGAAAGAAAACTATCCGCGTGCCCGTGATAGCAACCTTCAAATTTCAGCAACAAATCGCGCCCGGTAAATCCGCGCGCCAATCGCGCCGCGCTCATCGTCGCTTCCGTGCCCGAACTCACAAACCGAATTTTCTCAATTGATGGAATCGCCGCGGCAATTCGCTCCGCCAATCCCACTTCCAATTCCGTCGTAATTCCAAAACTCGTTCCACGACGCGCCTGATCCGCAATCGCATCAGAAATCGCCGCAGGCGCATGTCCGCAAATCAGCGCGCCCCAAGAACAAACGTAATCCAAATATTCATTTCCATCCGCATCCCACACCCGCGCGCCCGCACCCTTATCTAAAATCAGCGGCGCTCCGCCCACCGCGCGAAACGCCCGCACCGGACTATTCACTCCACCGACAAGACTGCCTTCCGCTCGCCGAACAATTTCTTTTGTATGAGAAAGTTCGCGTGTCATTTTATTTTGCTTGCT
>DATBYL010000177.1:0-29816 GCA_036513735.1 Candidatus Acidiferrales bacterium | reverse complement strand
GATTATCTATTGGGAGAGATGGACGAATTCGCGGTGATGCAGCGCGGCCGTGAAGAAAACCTTTTCCTTATTCCCGGCGGAAAATCAATCGCCAATCCCACTGAACTTCTCGCGAATGGAAGATTTGAACAACTGATCGAGAAGATGTCACCTGTATTCGATTGGATCCTGATCGATTCACCGCCGACGATTCCGGTCTCGGATTCGAGCATCATTGCGAAATTTTCCGATGGCGTCCTGATGGTTGTCCGCGCAGGTTCCACGCCTTTCGATTTAGCACAAAAGGCTTGCGAGGCGTTCCAAGATCGCCCACTGCTGGGAGCCGTACTGAATCGCGCCGAGCCTCGCGCCGGATATGGCGGGTATTACAATCAGGGATATCCTTCGGCGGATCACAAGGCCCGAGCATAATTTTCGCGGAAGATGCACTCGGAAATTATTTTCTCGATCTTCTTAGCGCCCCGTGGAAATGAATGTTTTTTGGCTCGACTTTGGCGCCTATCGCGCCCTTAACTCCATAACAACAACGCTCGACGCGTCTCTTGCCCAGAGCCGCTAAATCCGCTAGCCTGTTTAGCAGTGGCAACTACAGCCAAAAGCCGCACGCTTTCAGTTTGTCTGCTCTCGCCCCACCCTTTGGTGTTGGGCGAGTTTGAGCGGATTCTCACGCGGCCCGGAATTCGTCTGGTCACCAAACAAATGGAGCAGTCACTGGCGACGGATCTCGCGAGCCTCGCTTTGCCTCAGGCCGACATTTTTGTTGTGGACGCACACTCAGTTCGCCCTAATACAAGCTCGCTAATTGTGGGAATCCTGGACCGGCATCCCGAAGCCCGGGTGATTGTCGTATGCGAAAAACTCACAGATGCTACGAGTCACTCTCTGCTTCGTTTGGGAGCGAAAGGCTTGCTGACATACACTGAAGCCGTCGAGCAATTGCCACGCGCACTTCCTCTCGTAGCGGGCGGAGGATTCTGGGTACCGCGAAATGTTCTTTCCACTTTTGTCGATTCAATTTTGACGGACCAGCAGAAGCGCCGCCTGAAGCCGGACAATCACACGCAACTTAGCCGGCGCGAGCGCGAAGTGCTGGATTCACTGCTTGAAAATGTCTCCAACAAAGAGATTGCATCCAAGCTGAACATTTCCGAACGCACCGTAAAATTCCACGTTTCCAAATTGCTGAATAAATTCGGGGTCCGCCGCCGCGCTGACTTGATTCTTCTGTGTTATCAGCAAAAATCTGTGACTCCCGCATAGTGGTTCCAAGCTGACATTCCGTTCATAAACTGCTAGCCTTTCCGAGCAAATTCTTTGAAGGTCATTTCGGCGCGTTTAGGAGTTTCAGATGAATGTTTTGGTTACCGGAGCGGCAGGATACGTTGGCAGTGTTTGCGCAGAAGTCCTGATTGCGCAGGGCCATCGTGTGATTGTCGTGGATAGTCTTGTCGAAGGGCATCGCGCCGCCGTGCCCAGCGGCTGCGAATTTCACAAGTGCGACTTATTTGATACGGATCAGCTGAATAAGATCTTCAGCACGTCGGAAGTTCAAGCCGTGATGCATTTTGCGGCTGAAGCGCTGGTTGAAAAATCCGTTCGCGAGCCAAGCACGTTTTATTTCGTCAACATAGCCGGCGGAATACATCTGTTGGATGTGATGATGCGCCACGGCGTGAAGAAAATTGTCTTTTCTTCGAGCGCCGCGGTGTATGGCGAACCGAAGCAAGTGCCGATTCCAGAAGATCATCCGAAGGCTCCGGTCAATCCCTACGGCCAAACGAAATGGCTGTTTGAAAATATTCTTGCGGATTACGCGCGCTATGCCGGACTGAAGCACGTTTCCCTTCGATACTTCAACGCCGCGGGCGCCTCGCCCGAACGCGGAGAAGCTCACCGAACGGAAACTCATCTAATTCCGAAAATTCTGGAAGCGGCCGTAGGCGAGATCGCAAAATTTGAAATCCGGGGAACCGACTACGCTACTCCGGACGGAACCTGCGTCCGCGATTACGTTCACATTCTGGATATCGCCGAGGCGCACACGCGCGCGCTTACAGAGATGGACCGTGTTTCCGGCGAAGCATTCAACGTAGGCACGAGCCGCGGCTATTCCATTCGCGAGGTTGTGGAAACCGCGCGGCGCATCACTGGCTTGCCGATTCCGGCCATTGAAGCTACTCGACGCCCCGGTGATCCGGCGGTTCTGGTAGCAGACGCGTCGAAGTTGAGACGAACGCTCGGCTGGGAACCACGTTATTCCACGCTGGAATCCATCTTGACGACCGCCTGGGCCTGGAAACGCGGACATCCGAAGGGGTATCCGGAGACCTAAATCGGCGCACGCTGCCGGATTTCGTCATCTATGCTCCGATATGAAATGTTGCGCCTTGGGCACACCGTTGCGCTACGCAATGTTCCTCACGCTACGGATTCCTGTTATATTCAAAATGTCTTTCAAAATGGCGCAGTGATTTTGCGAAAACTACTCACTATGACTGAGCCGCTCAGCCGAGGTTGAATGGGAACAATGCCGATAGAACGCAAACCGGAATACTTCAAAGGCGCACAACTCAAAGTAGGAATCATCGGACTGGGCTACGTTGGCCTTCCGTTGGGCCTGCGATTTGCCGAAGCGGGACACCGCGTCACTGGCTTCGATGTAGACACGATGAAAATCGAGAAATTAAATCGCGGCGAAACTTATATCGAGCACATTCCGGTCACCAAGATTCGGCAGCATGTCGCTTCAAAACACTTCGGAGCGACCACGGATTTTTCCAAACTAGCTGATATGGACGCGATTATTATTTGCGTCCCTACGCCGTTGGACGAGCGGCGCGAACCAGATCTGAGCTACGTGCAGGTCACGACGGAATCCATCGCGCCGTACTTGCAGAAGAATCAGCTCGTCGTTCTGGAATCCACAACTTATCCCGGCACGACCGAAGAACTCGTTTTGCCGATCCTGGAAAAGAATGGATTGCGATGTCCAATTGCCCGCGGCCCTGAAGCGGAAAACATTGCGACGGATTTTTACCTCGCGTTTTCGCCTGAACGTGAAGATCCCGGCAACAAGCAATTTGGTCTGGCGCAAATTCCGAAGGTCGTCGGCGGCATAAATCCTCCCAGCGGACGCGCGGCGGCGGCCATTTACACACAAGTTGTTTCCCGCGTAGTTCCTGTCAGCTCAACACGGGCAGCCGAAATGGCGAAGTTGCTCGAAAATATTTTCCGCTGTGTGAACATCGCGTTGGTGAACGAACTGAAGCAACTGAGCATGCGCATGGGAATCGACATTTGGGAAGTAATCGATGCGGCCGCCACCAAGCCGTTCGGTTTCATGCCTTTTTACCCAGGCCCCGGATTAGGCGGACACTGCATACCGATCGACCCGTTCTATCTTTCCTGGAGAGCGCGCGAGTACGATTTCGCGACGCGATTCATCGAACTGGCCGGCGAAGTAAACACCGCGATGCCCTATCACGTGGTGGACGCGATCGGCGAAGCTTTGAACAAAAAGAAAAAGTCCGTGAACGGAGCAAAACTCCTGGTGCTCGGCGTCGCGTACAAGAAAGATGTGGACGACTTGCGCGAATCGCCCTCGTTGAAAATTATGGAGCTGCTGATTGGACGCGGCGCCAACGTGGATTACAACGATCCTCACTTTGCGAAGCTTTTCAAGATGCGCCACTACGATTACTCGGACAAAAAATCCATTCCGCTGGACGCGAAAACTTTGGCGAGCTACGACGCCGTAATCATCGCCACCGATCACACCAGCTACGACTACCCGGCAATCGTTGAATCGGCGCAGCTCGTGGTGGATACGCGGAACACGACGCGCAGGCTGCTGCGCCATCGTGACAAAATCGTGCTCTGCTGACGCGCCCCCATGCCGCAACCTGATCCTACCGCGCGAAAAGGAATCAACCAAAGGCGAAGCCAGCGTCTGCTTCTTCGCGTGCAGATCGTGGCGGAGAGGCGCGCCGGGCAAGCAGACACTAAGTCCGAAGCCACAGAAACGCTGGCGGTGAATGCGCACGGCGCGCTGATTCTGCTTTCGCCCCCGGTCGAAGACATCGAACAAATTCTGATCAAGAATCCCCGCACCAGCGAAGAGCAGATGTGCCGAGTGGTTCATCAGGGATTAACCGAGGGGGGCCGGTTGCACGTAGGCGTCGAGTTTCTTACGCCTTCGCCAAATTTCTGGCGAGTCTCTTTCCCGCCGGAGGATTGGGCCACTTCAATCCGGGACGCGCGCCCGGCCGCCAAGGAATAATTTTCTGCGAATAATTACTTCCCCGGCACTGCCTGCGTAAGCTCCACTCGTCCGGAACCAAACGGCAGTACCAGTTCGATTAGCACCGGCGTGCGCGCGGCATCCTGTGCTATCCACAAAGTGATTTTCGTATCGGCAAGTTCTTTGCCGTTAAGGTACGGCCGAATGCTCAATCCCGTCGCAGTAAATTTCCCCGCGGCTACCGCCAAGTCACTTCGCGGCGTGACTACCGTCGCATGCACATCGTAGACTTTGCGGCCGTCGAAAACAGGTGAGCGTACTTCGGTTGTCTGCTGCCAGTTTACTGTTCTAAGGTAATAAAGAAATCCCAACGCATCGCGGGTTCCGTGCAGAAGTTGTACCTGCGTCGTTCCGGCGGGAAGCGGTGTCTGGCTCGGCGTAATTCGCAGAATGTGAGTCTCAACTTTTGAACCTTCATTCAAATGCATCTCGAATTGCTCGCCGGAAAAATCCGTGTGCGATGAGTAGGAATCGAAACGATCGTCAACTGCAAGCACATAGTGCAGCGGATTTTTCGTTTGAAGACGCGCCTGAAAATGCCAGATTGGATGCGCGTTAAATTGCCGATCGTCATTCGCGCTGAGTTGGATGGCGAGCACATCGCTTACCGAAACCCACGCACCGGAGTAAGCGAGGCTCTCCGCGTTGCGGAAGGGCGCGGCGGGTGCGGGCGCTGCCGGCGGCTTGCTTGGCTTCTTCGTGGTTTTCTGCTGAGGAACGGCAACCAGCGTCACCGCGAATATTAATGTGGCAATCGCGAAGCACGCTGGAAAAATATTTCTCTGTAGGGAGTTGAGCATTCGGGCAAGCGGCGTGTGAAGAGCTGTCAGCGAGCGAGTGTTGAACACGATATAGTAAAGCGTACCGGAAATGCGAACGGAGCGCCACTCACGCATTCGGAGAAGTTTGGCTTACGTGCCAGGAGGATTCGTTCGATGCGTTATCTCGTGACCGGCGGCGCCGGATTTATCGGCTCCAACACGGTGGATGAAATTGTGCGACGTGGACATTCCGCCGTGGTGCTGGATGACTTCTCCTCGGGCCGCGAGGAAAATTTAAAGCAGTCCGCAGGAAAAATTGAAATTATCCGCGGCAGCATTACCGATTTGCCCGCTGTTCAAAAAGCGTGCAAAGGCGCGGATTACGTGATCCATCTGGCCGCGCTAACTTCAGTGCCGCGCTCCGTTGAAGACCCAGTCGAAACGAATCACATCAACATTGATGGCACGCTCAACGTGCTCGTCGCCGCGCGTGATGCAAGAGTGCGCCGCCTGGTCTACGCCGCGTCGTGCTCCGCGTACGGCGAAGCTCCCATTCAGCCACAACGCGAAAGCATGTGTGCCGATCCGATTTCCCCTTACGGGGTCACAAAATTTGTCGGCGAACTTTACGCCAAGGTTTTCGGCCGCTGCTACGGATTGGAAACTGTTTGCCTGCGCTACTTCAATGTGTTTGGCCCGCGCCAAGACCCCACATCTGCTTATTCCGGCGTGCTTTCAAAATTCATCACCACACTGCTCGCGAATGGACAACCCGTCATTTTCGGCGATGGCGAGCAATCGCGCGATTTCATTTTCGTCGAAAATGTTGCGCAGGCGAATCTTCTTGCGTGCGAAGCGCAAAACTGCGCCGGGCGCACGTTCAATGTTGGGACTGGTGGGAGTTATACGTTGAACGAAATTTTGCATTTGCTGGAAACAATTTCCGGTAAAAAGACCGCCACGAAATATGAGCCGCCGCGCTCTGGCGACATTCTGCATTCGCAAGCCGACATTACCGAAGCGCGAAAATCGCTCGGCTACGATCCGAAGATTAATCTTGAAGAAGGCTTGCGCCGCACTTGGGAATGGTATCGAGCGCATGAATCTAAGTGATCACCCGCATACCGTAACTAACCGTTGAATCCTCTGTCGGGAAAGTGGTAGTCTACGCGGCACTTCACAGGTTGTCTTGATAGGAGGCCCCTTTGCGCGTTCGACCCGGCATCTTCCCAATGTTTCTATTAGCGGCGGCGATTTTCGTCTCGCCTGCCGTCATGGCTCAAAAGACATGTCCGCTTGCTCCCGTTCCTCCGATAAAGCCTGGAACGAATATGTTCAACGCTCAACAAGAAATGGATCTCGGCGAAGTGATGGCCGAACAGATTCAACGCCAATACAACGTGATCGACGATCCGGCTGTAACTGCGTACCTGCAACGCGTCGGAGACCGCCTGGTTCATCATGTGACCTCCGAGACGATGAAATACCAATTCGTTTTGTACGACCAACCGGTGGCAAACGCATTCGGTACCACCGGCGGACGAATTTATGTCTCGCGCAAACTTGTGGGGTTTATGCGAAGTGAAGACGAACTCGCGGGACTGCTTGGCCACGAAATTGGGCACATGGTTGCCCATCAGGGCGCTATGGAAATTACAGAACTTTTCCAAAAGCTAATTGGCGTTAATTCCGTTTCGGATCAGCGCGACATCTATGACAAGTATCTGCAGTTTGTGGATAATGCCCGCCGAAAACCCGAAGTCTATCAGGACATTGCCAAGCGTGAAGAACCCGACCAGTTGATCGCCGATCACCTGGGTCTCTTTTCCGTGTCAGCTTCCGGCTACGACCCACATGCCCTTCTTGAATTCTGGGATCGCTTTACTGAAATCAAAGGCAAAACCGGCGGGTTCTTCTCGGACTTGTTTGGCTCGACAAAACCCGAAGAGCGACGCTTACGTGAGATGGGAAATGAAATTGCAGATTTGCCCGGGCCTTGTGGCGATACGCGTCCCGCAAGTTCCGCTTCTGATTTTATCGCCTGGAAAAATGCGGTAATGAACTACAGCGGCGTCGGCCACCGGGAAGTGCTCCATGGAGTCATCCTGAAACAGGAATTGAATCCACCGCTTCGTGGCGACATTCGATTTCTTCGATTCAGCCCGGATGGCAAGTTTGTGATCGCGCAGGACGATTCGAGCGTCTACGTCCTGACGCGCGAACCCTTCGCCGTGGTATTCAGAATTGACGCCCCTGAAGCTTACTCCGCCACGTTTTCCGTGGATTCAAAGACGGTTTCCTTTTACACGCCCGGACTCCGAGTTGAAACCTGGAATATTCAGGACCAGCAGCGCACCGAACTTCATGACATGGTGATTTTCCACGGTTGCTGGCAGACAGAGCTTTCCGCGGATGGAAAGTATCTGGCGTGCTTTGAACGCGAGAGCATGGACATGCGTATTCTGGATGTCGCCTCGGGTGAAGCTGTATTTGAGAAAAAGGAATTCTACCGGCCTCTTAATCTCGAAGACTTGATCGCGTTCTTTTTCATCGAGAACGACAACTCCGAGGACATGCATCGCCGTAGGATCACGATGCGCTTTTCGCCCGATTCACACTATTTTCTGGCGGGAACGCACGAAGATACATCGCTTGCCGTCGATATTCCCGCGCGCAAAGTTTTACCGCTTCCCGGTTCGATTAAGAAATTACTCAACAAGGAATTCGTGTTTCTTGGACCGGATCGGCTGGTCGGCATCGGAGGCGGTACAACAAACAATACCGCGGTGGTTCACTTCCCGAGCGGAGATCCCATTCAGGAAGTTACTCTCGGGTTGCAAAACGTAGAAGCTCCCGCTCATGGCAATTTTTTGCTCCTGCGGCCCATCGAAAAATATCCGCTCGGAGTGATGGATCTGGAAACGAAGAAAATTTTCATGGCCGATCCTGATTCCGCGTTTGATCTTTATGATTCTGTGGCTTTGATAGCTCACGCGAACGGCGAGATTGCCTTGAAGCAAATCTCAACGAAACAAGAAACCGCCAAGTTGCTCCTGCCGAGAGGCCCGCTCGCGCCGCTACGCGCAATCGCGCTTTCTCCCGATCTGAAATTTCTTGCCGTTTCCGAGCGGTCACGCGGCGGCGTCTGGGATTTGACTAAAAACGAGCGGCCTTTTTACGTCCGCGGATTCGCCGGCGCATATTTCACTCCGGATGGCACGCTGTATGCGGACTTTCCAAAATTTCAAGAGACGGCCCGGGCCGTGGGGCAGCTAAATGCGATTTCACATGCGTCGGCGCCAGCTTACAAGATCGAGGAAAAAATCGCCCGGCAAGAAGGCGCGCTCCTGCTGGTGACGAAACCGAACAGAAAAGATCAAAGCATCAGAGAGGACGTCACGTTGGATGTGCGCGACGCGGCAACGGGCAAGACGCTGTGGACTCACATTTGCCCTAATGAAGCTCCTGTCATACACGTCTCGCCGGATTCCAGCCGCATCGCGTTGAGCTGGCGATTTTCCAACTCTGCCGCCAAAACCGAATTGAAGGCCAATCCGGATATCGCGCAGCGGATTGAAGGCATAAAACGGGACGACCGGAATTATTTTGTCGAAGTGCTGGATGGTCAAACCGGCAAAGTTCTCGGCGGAATCGCCGTCGATACAAACAAAGGATCGTTTGTGCCCCAGTCCATCGTCGCCGCCGGCGATCGAGTTGTGGTTGCCGACAATGAGAATCGCATTCTGGTGTATTCGCTCTCGGGAGGCCAGGAACCGGCTAGGGCATTCGGCCGGGATCCGCAAGCTTCCGTCGCGGGTGGCGTGCTTGCAGCGATGAACGAGGGTGGGCAAATCGCAGTGTTCGATCTGGCCAAAAAATTAGAAAAACTAGACACGCTTCAGTTCGGAAGCCGCGTGGCAATGTTCCGATTCAGCGACGACGGGAAACGCCTGTTTGTTTTGACGGTTGGGCAAACCGCGTACGTTCTCGACGTGGCCGCACTTGCAAAATCTTCGACGGCCACCGCTAGCGGTGGTCAGTAACGCAGGAAAATCGCTGCGCAAGTTTAATAGGAATTACTTTTTCGCCGCTCCGTTCAGCAGCGGCGGCAATTCCGTCAGGCTATCCAGCAGCACGTCCGGCGGATGCTGAACCAGTCGCTCGCTGCCTAATCCGTAGGTCACGCCGCAGGCCCAGGTGTTCGCGTTGCGCGCGGTTTGCACGTCCACTTCGGAATCGCCAATCATCATTGCTTCGTGGGGCGAGACTCCGAAATCCGCCAGCAGAAGTTGCATTCCCATCGGGTCGGGCTTCTTGCGCTCAAAACTATTTCCGCCGTAAACAAACTGGAAATATGGCGCGAGTCCCAGGCCTTCCAATATTTTCTCGCTGAAACGCACAGGCTTGTTCGTCAGAACGGCCATGGGAAAATTCGCGAGTGCCGCCAATCCTTCGCGCACGCCGGGATACGTCACGGTGTTATCCAGCATGTGTTCGCGGTAGTAGCTCAGGAAATGTTCCAGGCCCCGCTGGCAATCTTCTTCGGACGTATCCGGCCCGAGCGCTTTTCGGATGAGCATTGGCGCGCCATTTCCCACGTAGCTGTAGATAATTTCATGCGGAATCGGCGGGCGCTTCATGTGCTTCAACGTGGCGGCAACGGACAGCGCCAGATCCAGCGCGGAATCAATCAGCGTGCCGTCCAAATCAAAGACCAGCACACGCACGGCGTGAAATGTTTTTTGTAAATCGCGATCCATGTCGAATGTTCAATCGTCCCGTAAAATTCCATTGTATCGGAACTGGCGTGTTACATCTAACGACGCGCTTGCGCCTTCACCCTGCTAGAATGTCTTTCCGAAATTAATTTCTAGGCGCCGATACTAAGAGAGAGCTCATGGCCCAATTGTTCCCGTTCCGAGCGTACCGATACAATCCGGCAAAAACTGATCCCGCGCGCGTACTGACGCAACCCTACGACAAAATTACTCCAGAAATGCAAAAGCGTTACGCGGCTTCGAGTCCTTATAACTTGATCACCGTGGAAAAAGGCCCCGTGCTCGCGGACGACACCGCGCCGAGCGACGTGTATGCCCGTGCCGCGCGCGCCGTGGACGATTGGATTACCGCGAAAATTTTGGTGCAGGATCCATCGCCGTCTTTCTACGCGTACTTTCAGGAATTTGAAGTGCCCGGTTCCACTCAGCATCACATTCGCAAGGGACTCATCGCGCTCAGCCGCCTTGAAGACTATTCCGCCGGCGTTGTTTTCCGTCACGAGCAAACGCTCGCTGGACCAAAAGCGGATCGCCTGGAACTATTGCGCCGCACGCGCGTTCACGCTGGTCAACTTTTCATGCTCTATGACGATCCCGTCGGCCGCCTGGACGCGATTCTCGAAGGCGTTTCGCAAGCGCCGCCAACGATGGACATGCGCGACGAATTCGGAGTCGTCCATTATATTTGGCGCATCGACGACGAGCGATCCATCTCGTCAATCCAATCCATCATGGCCGATAAAAAACTTGTTATCGCCGATGGACATCATCGTTACGAAACCGCGCTCGCCTATCGCGACGAGCAGCGCGCCACGCACGGCACGCCGAATCCCGACGCCGACTACGAAAAAGTGATGATGACGCTCGTCAACTCGCACAGCAAAGGGCTGACAATTTTGCCCACGCATCGCGTCGTGGCAGGTCTGCCGAAATTTAATTTCGCCGTTCTGCTGAAACAACTCTCCGAGTTTTTCGACATCCGCGAAGTTCCTCTCGAAGGCACCGCCGCGCGACGCGCGTCAATCGCACGAGAGCAACTCGCCTTCGCAGGAGTTTCAGGCCGCGCAATCGGCGCGTACGGAGGCGGAGATACCGTCGCGCTCCTCGTTCTAAAGCAAGACGCCGATCTCCCGCGCGCGCTTCCAAATGCATCGCCGCGCCAACGCGAACTGGACGTCGTACTGCTGCACGATTACATTCTCGATAAAGGTCTCGGCATCAGCGCAGAAGCTGTGCGTCAGGAAACCAACACGCGCTACGAACGTGAAACTGCGGCTGCAATGTCCGCGGTCGTCGAAGGCCGCGCGCAAGTCAGCTTCCTGCTGAATCCCGTGCGAGTGGAACAAGTGATGGAGATGGCGCTAGCCGGTGAAGTGCTGCCGCAAAAATCCACGGATTTTTATCCGAAAATGTTAAGCGGCGTTACGATTTATAGGCTGGAAGAATAACGATGTTGGGGCGCTGCTTGCTGTTTACTCCGAGCGTAGTCGAAGGGCGCCCTCGTTCGGTACAAAATGTCCAACGCACACGCGCTAACGCAGCACGCCCCGCGAAACTTCGCAGAGCGCGCCGCGCCAATCAGCGTCAATCCTATTTGATTACTTGCTGAAGCTTCGGATGGCAGCCGCTTCGGAATCATACACGTCGAAAACGGTGAGCAGCTTCGTGACCTGAAGCACTTCCTGAAACTTTGAGCCGAGGTTGCTCAAGCGCAATCCCGCGCCCTGCGACTTCGCGCTGTGATGCGATGCCACAAGAGTTCCCAACCCCGCGCTGTCGATGTACGTTACGTTGTCCATATTCAGCACGATTTTCTTCTGGCCCTTTGCCAGCAGACCCTTCACTGTCTCGCGCAACGCGTTGCTCTCTTCTCCGAGCACAATGCGTCCTTCAAGCGCGATCACCGCTACTCCGTCCATCTCTCGCTGAGTCACCTTCAGTGCCACGATTAACCCTCCTCAAATGGCCGGCTAATTCTGATCCTCTTGGACTCCGGCGTCATCCCAAAAGTTCCCGGCGCAATCCACCGGGCTAAACTTGAAATCAATAATAATCAGAGCAGGACATATAATACCCGCAAACCGTGCAAATCAGCTTGCACTTCCGCGCCATAAGCTTTTCCGAACACACGGGACAAAACGACATCGCGTGCTCTTCCGCCATTGCGGGCGCCGTCTCACTTATTATCGCTGTCGCCGATGTCGCCCTCACGGGCGCTTTATCTTCAATGATTCTCACGGCTCGAAGTTTATAGCACAACCCGGCTGGAGTGGGAAGTCCTGTGCGGACAGGCGCGCCAAGTAGCATCGGCACTCCTGCCGTTGCAAATTAACTCGCTCTCAAATCCATCCGTTCAAAAGAAACTTGCCCCGACAAGAGTGTCGGGGCTACTCACGCCTACTGCGGCTTAAATGGCTCGGGCATAAAAAATCCCGCTTCGCGCGGCAATCCTGCGCGCTCAAACTGAATCGTCGTATGAGAAATTTTGTAATCATCCGCTAATTTCGCACGAACTTTTTGCAGAAGCTGCTCGCACTGTTCCAGGTGCATATCCGGAATGCTCAAATGACACGATAGCGCGTACAAATCCGTCCCCAGCGTCCAGATATGAATGTCGTGAACTTCCTGCGCGCCGGACGCCGCCAGAATTGCCTTTGCAACCGTTTCCAATTCCATTCCGCGCGGCAATCCTTCCAGCAAAATGTGCGAAGCCTCGCGCAAAATTCCGATGCTTGACCACAACACCATCGCGCCAATCGCCGCGCCCAGCAACGGATCTAGCCATTGCGCGGCGGTTGCGCGAATCACCAAAGCACCGCCGAGAATCGCGATATTGGAAAGCGCGTCTCCCAAATTGTGAATAAAAATCGCGCGCATATTTAGATCGTGACGCCCGCGCACAACTGCTAGCGTGATGCCGCTATTGATCACCAGCGCCACCACCGAAATCATCATCATAATTCCGACGTGCACCGGCTGCGGATTGCGAAAGCGTTCCCACGCTTCGTAAAAAAGAAATCCCGAAATCAGCACCAGAATAATTGCATTGATAAACGCCGCAAGCGTTCCCACTCGGTGATAGCCAAAAGTTTTTTCGTCATTTGCGGGACGTTCCGCCACACGCATGGCAATCCACGCAATCGCCAGCGAAGGTACGTCCGTCAAGTTGTGCACCGCGTCGCTAATCAGCGCGATGGAACGCCCCATCACGCCGCCGGTCAATTCCACCGCCACCAGCAACAATGACGCCGCAACCGCCCCGGCCATTACTCCAGAGCCGGGCATCGGATGCGCGTGCCCCGCATGGCCGTGGCTGTGCGCATGATTGTGGACGGGTCCGTGTGCGTGATCGTGCATCACGATATTCTACCTGACAAATGGATGGAACTTTTGTGGCAGAATCATAACGAAGACCTTAAACTGATGGATCCCGATCTTTACATCATTGCCGGACCAAACGGCGCCGGTAAAACAACCTTCGCGACAGAATTCCTGCCAAATTATGCGGTATGCAGGAACTTCATCAATGCCGATTTGATCGCAAAAGGTGTCGCGCCATTCTCGCCGGAATCGATGGCGTTCCGCGCAGGCCGGCTGATGCTTGAAGAAATAGACCTCTACGTGGAGCGTGGCGAAGACTTCGGCTTCGAGACGACTCTGTCAGGGCGGAGTTATCTGAGGTTGATTCACCGGATAAAGGAACTCGGGTACAGAGTGCATTTCTTCTTTCTCCTGATTCCGACGATCGATCTTGCTCTGACTAGGATCAAGGCACGAGTGTTGAAAGGTGGTCATGACATTCCGGAGCGGGTCGTCCGTAGGAGGTTTGATCGGTCGATCCAAAACTTCCTTCTCGACTACCGCCTGCTTGCAGATTCGTGGATTCTTTTTGATAACTCAGGCGAGGCGCCGAAAGTCGTCGCCTTTGACAAAGAAGGCCAGTACCGTATACTTGACTCAGAGCTTTACGCGGCGGTGACCAGCCGCTACGGTACAAAATGATAAAACCCCCAAAAAATGTTCTCGAACTACCGCTGGAAGTAAGGGCAGAGATGGCGTTCAAGGCGGCAGTTGAAAAAGCAATTGTTGAGCACGCGCTCCACGGCTGGCCGATGTACATTATGCGCGACGGCAAGATAGTCGAGCGGTCCCCCGAAGAGTTGCGGACAGAATCCGCGCGTCTTCAAGCGGAATGACCGCGCTACTAACTTCCGCCACTCCATTTTCAAAGTTCTGAGCTACGCCGATAACGCCGCCGCCCGCGGCGCGTTTTTCGCGCTGGCATTCTCCGCCGGCGCGTCCTCCATCTTCCACTTCTGCGCCAATCGTCCCAACTCCGCCAGCACTTTCTGAATATCCTTCACACGTTTGGTCAGCCCGTACGTCACCTCAGGCGGAATCGTCGGCTTGTAATCGCGATAGAGAAATCCCTTCTCCTCCAGCGCACGCAGCCGCTCCGTCAGCACGCGCGAGGATATTCCCGCCACGCTTCTGCGCAAAGCTCCGAATCGCGTGGGCCCGTTGTGGCTCAGCGCCCACAGGATATGAAGCGTCCAAGGACGCGTCAGCGTCTCCAGCAGCCCTCCAATAGGGCACACATCCTCCGCAAAGGCTTCGTTGGGCTTACATGTTCGTGCTGATTGCTTCGCTGGCTTGGTCATAGTACCGCCTCCCATGTCACCTGGTTACTATAAAGTGCCTACTTTACAAATCCTTGTAGTAATTTATAGTAACCAAGTAGAGCAATGCTACCACCGAACGCCCGCGGCCGCAACAACAAGATCGGTGGCCGCAAACAAATTGGAGGCTTTATGAACCTGCTTCAGATTGATTCCAGCGCACGCGCCAGTTCCGAATCCCGCAAGCTGACGGCACACTTCGTCCGGGATTGGAAGGCGGAACATCCGTCAGGCACCGTTACCGAGCGCGATCTCGCCACTACACCACTTCCCCATATCACCGATCACTGGTCGGCCACCTACGGCGACCCGGTGAAACTTACGCCCGAGCAGCGCCAGTACCTCGAGATCTCCGATGAATTAATCGAAGAACTCCGCGCGGCAGACACAGTTGTAATCGGCGCGCCGATGTACAACCACATGATTTCGTGGGAACTGAAAGCCTGGATTGATCAGGTCGTCCGCATGGGCAAAACAATCATGTACGACGCCACCGGCCTGAAAGGTTTGCTGCGCGGCAAGAAGGCCGTGGTAATCACCGCGCGCGGCGGCAGCTATCCTGCTGGATCTTCCCGCGCCGCAGTTGATTTTCAGGAGCCGTATTTGCGCCACATTCTCACAACACTTGGATTTTCCGACGTGGCCTTCATCCACGCCGAAAATCTAAAGGGAGCGCAAGCCGAATCTTCGCGTGCTGGCGCGGTTGAGGCGATCCACAACGCAATTGTTGCGCATGCGGACTCCGAATCGCGCGAATTGGCGGTTACGTTGCAGTATTAACCGCGTTGCGCGGTCGAGTTGTGCGATTAGATTGTTCCACGTGGAACAATGCTGCATGATGCAGCACATCGGCCGATGCCTCCGCGCAAGTCTCGCGGAGCGAAGAAGTTGCCGGGTGCCATTTCGAATTGGCGTTCGGTTTCGCGACAAAAATGCCTTCAAACGCGATAATAGGCCGTCAAATCAACACTTTGCGCCACCTGTACTTTTATTGCCCTCAAGTACTATGGCGCGGCGCAGCCTGCAACCGTACCCTAATAAAACGACCTGAACGCTGGAAATTTGCTCAATAAGGGGCCTACAGTGCGCGTAACAAGACGAGCTACAAATCCCGACGGTACAAAAGTTGAACTGCGAAGAGCGGCACGCTTTCCCGTTGCCGTTCCTATCGAGGCAAGCTGGCAGACCGCTGACGGCAAACCGGTGAAGCAGGAAGCCATCGCCCGCCAGGTGAATATTCGCGGCGGATTTTTGGAAATGGCGAACTTTCCGGAGCTTGGCACCAGAATCACGCTCACAAATTTTCTTTCCGCGGAAACTCTTGATGCGCGCGTGCTCGCCACGCCGAATTCCCGCGCCGGAGTTTCCAATGGAATCATCATTGAGCTGGTAGCTCCCAGCGAAACTTTCTGGGGCGTGGATTTGCAGGTGAAAAGGACCGCCGTGGAATTGCGGAAGTTGGAAGACTCGTTACGCAATCAAGGAATAGATCTTCGTTTGCTAAAAGAATTTCGCGATGCGGTGGACTACATCCGCACCGCAGCCACCGTTGCCCAGCAATTGCGTGAACGCCAACTCGCGGGCCGCGCCGATGAAGACGTTCTCGCTGTGATCGCCGGGGAACGCGCACGCCGCGCTACAAATCTTTGTCTGGAAGTTGCTTCCGATATGGACGCCGCGAAATCTTCCAAGCAACCGAAAGCCGTCGCCGAATCGTATCGCGGACTTCAACAGGCCTGCGATCGCCTGAAGCAACTCTTGAAGCGACAGGAATCCGAGCATCGCGATTCCGACCGGCATATGGTCGAGCGCCACACAACCGCGCGCCCTTAAGCGCATTTAAATCAGCCGTGCGGCGCCTTCTATCACATTACTTCGAGTCAATCGAAAGCAACTCCACATCAAAAATCAGCGTTGCGTTCGGAGGAATCGCTCCAGGCGCGCCCTTCGCTCCGTATCCAAGCTCCGGAGGAATTTTCAGCTGGCGCTTTCCGCCAACTTTCATTCCCTGCACGCCGTCAATCCATCCCTGAATCACACCCGATTTAAGTGTGAATTGGAACGGTTGGCCGCCGATTGAACTATCGAATTGCTTTCCATTGGTCAGCCAGCCGGTGTAATGCACCGTCACGGTCTGCCCGTGCATCGCCGTTGCTCCCGTACCCACCTTAATATCCCAATAACTCACGCCGGACTTTGTCTTCATTGCCGGCCCACTCACCGGCGTTGGTTTACTTGGAGCCACGTTCGCGCCCTGCGCAAATATTCCCAGCGCAGCTACGGCAAGAACAGCAGCCAGCATTATTCCATCCGACATCACTTTTCTCAGCATCTCCGCTCCTTTGACAAAATTCCCCACAACATTAATTTGTATCAACCCTCGCCCGAACGCAAGTCCATACAAGGAACGCAGCGAATTCGTAGTCTGGGAGCGTCGTCATAACCATTGGAACGCATTCGCCCGCAATGATAGTTTATGCTGAGTAAGCGCCGCCATCGTTCGCGCGGCGCGCATATTCATGCTCATATTCATCACCAACGACTACGCCGAACTCAGCCGCGAAGCGGCGCGCATGATCGCCAACGCCATGCGCAAGAAACCCGATCTGCGCCTCGGCCTCGCCACTGGCGACACGCAGCAAGGAATGTACGGCGAGCTAGCCCGCATGCATCGCGAAGAACATCTCGACTTTTCGCGCGTCGTCACCTTCAACCTCGACGAATACATCGGCCTCCCAGCCGGACATCCGCAAAGTTTCCGCGCGGCCATGCACAAAAGTTTATTCGATCACGTAAACGTCACCGCGTCTCAAATCCATATTCCAGATGGATCGTCGCACGATAATTTCGATGCGGCCTGTAAACGCTACGAAGAGGAAATTCGCATTGCCGGAGGAATCGACCTGCAAGTCGTCGGCATCGGCAAGGACGGCCACATCGGCTTCAACGAGCCAACCTCCAGCCTCGCCTCACGCACGCGCCCAAAAACTCTCACACAACAAACAATCGAAGATAATCGCCACGGTTTCCCAGTGGGAGAAGAACCGCCCGCGGCCGCGGTCACCATGGGAATCGGAACAATTCTCGAAGCTCGGCGAATTCTCCTGCTGGCGTCCGGCGCGGCAAAGGCAAAAGCCGTCGCGCTCGCCGTCGAAGGCCCGCTAACCGCCTCCGTTTCCGCGTCCGCGTTGCAAATGCATCGCGAAGTGACCGTTCTGTTGGATCGCGAAGCCGCGCAAAATTTGCAGCACAAAGACTACTACGGCAAATCGCTTGAAATGACTCGGAGACTCACGCCGGACCGGCTGTGGTAGAAACCGGTGCAGCAAACCAAAACTTCGATGGCCAAGAAAAGACGATACCTTCTTTCCTTCATCGCCGGCGGATGTTGCATCGCTTCCGGCGTCCTCATTCTGCCGAGCTCCGTGAAGTCACCCCGCATCTGGCCAAGCGCTTTCATGATTGCCGCAGGTGCTTTCTGGATCGTATTGGCCCTGGGGAGTAAAAGGCGATATCAGAAATCCACTGCCGAAATACCGCCGAAAGCCTCCTAGGCGCCGCATCGCAAAATAGTCTGCGCGCCCCTTAAGATTTCTCAATAACTTTCTGCACCTGTCCAATTTTCTTCTGCACTTTTCCCGCGATTTTTTCGCCGGTTCCTTCGTCTTCCATATCCGGATTATTCGTCACGCGCCCCGCCTTTTCCTTAATCTTGCCCTTCACTTCGTGAATCGTTCCTCGTACCTCATTTTCAGTGCTCGGTTTCATTTGAATGTCCTCTCTATGACCTCGTCTGCGAAATACCAAACTCTCTGAACGCATCTTGCTTCCCAACCCGCCGTACCGCCATACCCGATTAACTGGAGTCTACGAGCGAAGGAACCTTAGACTCGGATGTGCAGGGCGTAGAAGTCGAACTCACAACGGGCTGGACCAAATCAAATGACTTCCAGCGCGCAACCAAACGCCCTCCGCTTCGTCGCGCGCCGGAATCCGGGTACTCCAAAATCATCGCCCCACGGTGATGGTTTCGGAGGCGCTTTGTTTCCCCTTGCGCAGCATCCTAAAAGAGGCCCATCTCGATAGATGTACAGTTAGAGACACATCGCAAGATCCACTTGAATCTCATATCTTCACAGGAAGCTTGCAATACCGCACATCTTGCGTTTTGCGCGTCATCTCCCCGAATGCCAATTGACTCAGCGAGTAGCCCTGTTTAACATTTTTAGTTGGGCATAGTTCGCATTCGTATTGCCGCGCGCGCTTCTCATGATCATCACCATCACATCCTCAACGAGCGCTGAAATAATTCGCAACACGAAACGCGTAGCGGGAATCCCGTGAGCGCCACATCGTGACCGCAACAACGGCACAAATTCGCTTCTGGGGAGTGCGCGGCTCAACTCCCACCGTGGACCAGGCCACCTGGCGTTACGGCGGAAACACACCCTGCCTCGAACTCACCACGCCGGGCGGCACGCGCTTTATTTTGGATTGCGGCACCGGTTTACGCATGTTGGGAAATCACCTCGCCGAATATAATTCCTCCACTGGAATCGATCCCGGTTACAACGGCTCGCGCACAAAAAATCCTCCGGGCACCAGTTTTCCAAATGAACAGGAAAAAGACGACGCGCCAATCCATGCGCACATCCTCCTCACCCACTATCACTGGGATCACATTCAGGGCATTCCATTTTTCGCGCCGCTCTATTCGCCGCAAAATAAATTTCACTTTTATAGTTTCCGTTCAAAATTTTTGGGCCGCGATAGCTTGAAACAAGTCTTCCAGACGCAAATGGCGCATCCTTATTTCCCGGTGAACGTCAGCGCCATGTCCGCCGAGCGCGAGTTCACAGAAATTGCCGGCGGCGAAACATTTCAAGTTGACGACGCGAAGATCAGCGTCTTCTGGCTGAATCATCCGCAGGGCTGCCTCGGATTCCGTTTTGAAACTTCTGCCGGAGTCGTCGCTTACGCCACCGATAACGAACCCGGCGACCCCGAACTCGACCGCAATCTCGTGAAGCTCGCCATCGGTGCCGATATTTTCATCAATGACGCGCAATACACGCCCGAACAACTCGCAGGTCCGCGCCGCGGATGGGGACATTCTTCCTGGCTGGCCGGCACGCAAGTAGCTCGCGAAGCAGGCGCGCGAAATTTAGTTCTATTCCATCACGACCCCGACACTTCCGATCGCGAAGTGGATGGCCTGCTGCGCCAATCCCGCCAGCATTCTGAAAATGTGTGGGCTGCCGCGGAAGGCATGGCCATGACTTTGGGTGGCGCGCAAGTGGACGTGCATTTGCCAACCACGCGCACCGGCCAGCGGCGCGACGGAAATTTGCGCGCGATGGTTACCGGATACACTTCCGACGGCCGCGCATTTCAGGAAGAAACTGTGATTCGCGATTTAACCGTGCAGGGCGCCATGCTCTATTTGAGCCACAGTCCGCGCCTGCAATCAGAATTGCAAGTTGAAATGGGCGATCCCGGCAAGGAAACTCCCGCAGAGCATCCCATGAAGTTGCGCGGCTACGTCGTAAAACTAGAACCCGGCCCGCAAACGGAACAGACCGCCGTCGGTGTAGTTTTCACGGAATAGAATTCGTCTTTACTAAAAAACGTACCGGCGCTTTATTCCGGCTTCAATTCCGCAATCTCCCGCATCCGCGCAAACGCTCGCCGCACGTGCGGAATCACAATCGATCCGCCCACAATCAGCGACACATTCAGCGCGTCAATCACCTCCGCGCGCGTCCAACCTTCTTCCGCGCATCGCACTAGATGATACGTAATGCAGTCATCGCAGCGCAGCACCATCGACGCCGTCAGCCCCAGCATCTCTTTCGTTTTTGTGGTCAACGCGCCCGGCTCGTACGCCTGATGATCCAGCGCAAAAAATCGCTTCATTCCCAGATGTCCGCACCCAAGAATCTCCTCATTCAAATCCGCGCGAAATTTATTGAAGTCCGCTAAATTTTCCGCCATCTTTCCCCCTTCGCTGATTCCTCCGCTGATCGTCCGCACAAAATCTCGGTGCCACAACAAATCATTTCGCGCCGTTCGCACGAATCGTAATCCACGCTCGCAAAATTTCTCCCACACTCCACGCTTGCGCCGGACATCCTCGCGGCGCAAACGGCGCCTCCGCGTCAAACACTTCGCTGATCGTTCCCAGCCCCGCCGCCTTCATGTGCTCCGGAATCGCCTCAAATAATTTCAGCGCCGCGCCGGCATCCCGATAAACTCGGAAATGCGCCAACGCAAATGGCCCCAGCAGCCACGCCCACACCGTTCCCTCGTGATAAGCCGCCGCGCGCTCGTCTTCATTCCCCAAAAATCGCCGCGAATAATTTGGCTCCGTCGGCGCAAGACTTCGCAATCCAAATGGTGTCAGCAAATTTTGCGCGCATGATTCCACCACCGCACGCTGCTGCACCATTGTCAACGCGCTCACCGGCAGCGATACTGTGAAAATTTGATTCGGCCTCAGCGACGCGTCATTCCCTGCCGGCCCGTCCAGCACATCAAAGCAGCATCGCCGCTCCGGATTCCAAAATCGCTCGAAATTATCGCGCGCCCGCTTCGCCAATCCCTGAAATTCCAAACTCGGCTGACCAACTTGCCGCGCAATCGCCGCCAGCGATTCCAGCGCGTTGATCCACAGCGCATTTATTTCCACGGGCTTCCCGACACGCGGCGTAATCGCATGTCCGCCGACCCGCGCGTCCATCCACGTCAAATTCGTATCGGCTTCACCGGCAAATAAAAGCCCATCCGCGGGATCAGCGTGAATTCCGAATCGTGTGCCGCGCGAATAATTTCTCACGATCTCCGCCAACGCGGGGAAAACTTCGCGCGCAAAATCCAAATCGCGCGTCGCTTCCAAATATTGACGCACCGCCTCCACAAACCACAGCGCCGCATCCACCGAATTAAATTCCGGCGTCTCGCCGTGCTCCGGAAAATAATTCGGCAGCATCCCGCCATCTATAAATGTTGCGGCGTTTCGCAGTAAATTTCGCGCGAAGTCCGCGCGCCCCGTCACCAGCGCCAGCCCGCAAAGTGCAATTGCCGCGTCCCGGCTCCAAACTCCGAACCACGGATATCCCGCGATAATACTGGCTTCCGACTTCGCCTGCGTCCCGCCAGATGAGGTCTCCGGATGCGCCTCTACAAGAAATTGATCGGCGGCCAGCACCAGTTGCTGTATCCACGCAGGCGCTGCGGAAAAATTGGCCGATGCCGTCGGCGCCTTCGCGGGTGTTTGTGCCGTCGAACTCGACTTCAGTTTCTTCCGCGCCGTGGCAAGCGGACTCGATTCGCGCGTCGCCGCCAGCGAAGCCAGCGCATTATCAAGCGATTCCGAAATTCCCGCGCGTACTGTGCCGCCCACAAAAGAAAGCTTCGGCGCCGGAGCACCCTGCATCCGCGCCAGCAAATCAGCAGAACGCGTTTCAATCGATAACATTTGTTCCGCCGCGATCGAAGCAGTCGAATTCAGCTTCGACGTTGAATTCAGTGTCGACGCAGCGTCCAAATTCAGCGCTGCGTCCGTAGTGAACGCCAGCGAAATGCTTTGCCCTTCCGCAATCGACGCGTGAAATGTGGCCGCATGCAAATGATCTTCTGAATCGTCCAACCCGCGCTCACGTTCCAACGCAAGATCGTAGTTGTAATACCAATCATGCGCGGCTTCTACCGACACATCCGCACCTACTCCAAACAAAAAAAACGGCGTCGCGCCATCAAACGCCGTCACGCGCAGACCCTTCGCACCAGCCGTTTCCGACGGCTCTACATTCATCCGCCAATCGCCGCAATGCGTTTCCGCATACAGATCGCGATAATTCACCATCACCTTAATCGCAAGATTCACCGCTTCCACCCCGCGCGCTGGCGCATTCGTCTTCACCGGTCCAGTCGTCTTCACCGGTCCAGTCGTCCTCACCAAACGATATTCAACAAAAGTTGTATTCGCACCATGCTGCATCCAAACGCGCTTCTCCAAAGTGGCGCCGCTAGGCGCCCCGTCAAGCGCCCCGCCGAACACATAACTCCAAACCGGCACGCTTCCTTCCAGCCGAAATGATTCCAGCAACGTGTATCCGTGCGGATCCACCACCCCGCCTCGCCACCGGTTCGCGCCCAACATAAATTCCGTGCCGCCCACCGACGCAATTTCGTCCACCTTCGTAACCAACAAAGTTCGTTTCTGCGGAGGATCCAGCGCCGCTATCAGCAATCCGTGATATCTCCGCGTCAAAATTCCCGCCACAGTTCCCGAAGCGAAACTCCCCAACCCGTTCGTCACCAACCACTCGCGCGATTCCGCCGACGCAAGCTCCGCGCAAACTTCGCGCCCCAATTGCACGAACGGTGTTGGTTGAATGGATGAAGCTTGTTGAATGAACGGAGCTTGTTGCATGAACGGAGCTTGCCCGGTCCGAATCTCTTCCCGATCGCGTGAATCTTTTTTAGGCGCCGCACACATAATCGTCATTTCCAAAATAGCTCACTCCACCAAAAATCACAAAGCGCCCCGGGAACGCCGATCTCCCGATCGGCCGCGCATGCTTGTCCGCGTCTTTATCTTTTTGCTGTCATTCTGAAACGAACCGATCAGGTTCGTTGACCTGAAGAATCTCGGGTGAGGCATTTGATCTTGCTCGTCATTCCGAACGGTTTCGCCTTTGCCGACGGGGCGCGATTCGCTGCGGCCCCGCGGCGCTCAAAATAGTGAGGAATCTCTCGGCCGCACTTTATTCGCCACGCCATAGCCGGGCGGAGGCGGGTACCCATGTTTTCTAAATCCGTCTCCATCACGAACCGCATTGCACACCCCATCCGGCCCTTGCCAGACGAATTCCAAAACAGCATCCAAGAGCACTGCGTCCCGATTCGCCGTTCGGGGACGCATCTTGGGAAACCGCGAGCCCCGCCACTGCGGGACTCGCGCCTGCCCGCTTCGGGCGCACTTGCTTTTGACTTTGCTTGTCATCCCGAGCTCCGAGGGACCTGCTTTTTCTTTGCGTTTTTTTTCGATGTTTGCCATCGACGTTCGTATCTTTTGATTCTGTCTTTGATCTCGTTTGGCACATGTAGAGCCATCCCTTGAGGGTGGCATCCGATGTTTGATTTTGATGGGTGTTTACAGGCGCCATCTTCTGATTCTCACTTTGATCTCGCTCGGCTCGTGAGGGTGGCACCCGATATTTGAACCTGGCGGCATGGTCGAAACGTGAGCGAGACCGCATTAATACACGATCAGAAAAAACTGAAGATGCCACCCTCAAGAGATGGCTCTACACGATCCACAACCATACCGTGAATCCTGACCCCATACCCAGGTTTTCTAAATCCGTCTCCGTCAAGACCCGCATGGCGCACCGCTTCCAGTTGTTGCCCCACGAATTCCAAAACAACATCCAAGAGCACTGCGTCCGGGTTCGCCGTTCGCGGACGCATCTTGGGAAATCGCGAGCCCCGCCACTGCGGGACTCGCGCCTGCCCGCTTCGGGCGCTTTCTTTTGACTTGTTTGGTTCAGAAATGTCCGCGCTATCGCCGACGCTTTTTTTTCGGTTTTTTTGCCAATCTTCGTGTCCCGGCTTGCCTTGCTTGCTCCGAGTGGCGAGAAGCGGCATAAAGGATCCTCTAAATCCGCCCGGCTTCGGCTTCCGTACGCAAACAATCATTACGCGGGACATGGGTCGGTAACCGTGGAGTCGTTTCAGTAATTATGGGAGAAAAAATAATTCCCGACGAACGCGGGATTCGGCTCGGACGCCGGCCGGGTAAAAGTTCGCACTTGACTTTTATGTGGCAGCCGCCTAACCTTCTGTTACCCACCGACCCATAACTGCCAGAGGTTGGCAGTGGGTTTGCGGGAAT
The DNA here is from genome assembly GCA_036513735.1 of Candidatus Acidiferrales bacterium. Lineage (GTDB taxonomy): Bacteria > Acidobacteriota > Terriglobia > Acidiferrales > UBA7541 > DASTCZ01. The sequence goes on along the minus strand of DATBYL010000177.1, from coordinate 5,400 downwards.
TCAAATAGGCGGCGGGTCTTTTTTCCTTTCGCCAGGAGCCAATATGAATACTGCGACTAGCACGATTCCGCACGTTTCCCTGCCTTACACATTTGCCATTTCAACTGATGATTATCGAAGTCTCCCAATCGCCGGGCTTGGCGGTACAAAGGTTGGAGACTGCTTTGTGAAGGTTACGGACTTGCCCGAGGCGTTGGACCAGTTTATGGAGGTCAATCCACGTGTTCCACGGCGCAATCAAAAAGATGTCCTCACAGGCCCGGTGATTAAGGGAATTACAGAGACGCTCACTGAAAATCCCGAAGACATGGCGATTAAGAATCAGGGAATCTATCTTCTTGTTGAAGATGCCGTCTTCGCCAAAGCCCCTGGCGGCGCTGGAAAACTTACGATAACGCTATGCGATCCGTCCCGCCACGGTATTGTGAACGGAGGCCACACTTATGCCGCGATCCGCGACGCAATCGAGGACGCAGCAGACGACGAGGAGCTGGACACGATCAGCCGTGCTTACGTCCGGCTCCATATCTTGCAAGGCATCCAGGAGTCTAAAGTCGCGGAGATAGCCGAAGGCCTCAATCGTAGCAAGCAAGTTGACGATCCTTCGTTGGCAAATCTCCGAGGCGATTTCGATCGCATTAAGGGAGTAATGCACGGCAGGCCAGGAGCAACCGCTATCGCCTACAACCAAGGGGAAGCCGGAGACGTATATATCACCGAAATCCTAGTCTTCTTGGAACTGTTCAATTGTGAAAGATTCAGCCGCAGAAAACACCCGCACAACCTGTACAATCGCATCAAGAGCGGTCTGGAGTTCTTCGAGACGGATTCCAAAGCTACGCCGTCACCAGTGGACCTACTCATACCTCAACTCCCAGAGATACTGGTGCTTTCCGACATGATCCGTCAAGCGACACCTGAGGCGGCAAAGCGTGTTGGGTTTCAATTCGGCCTGATGAAAGACGATAAAAAGAAAAAATCCCGCGCCGGCTCAGCGCCCAATAGGAAGAACGTATCTTTGCTTTTTCTAAACCAGAAGATGAGTCACCGCGTACCAAAGGGATGGCTGTACCCGATGCTGGCGGCATTCAGAGCAAATGTCGATTGGGATCTCCAGAGCGGAAGGTTTGAGTGGAAGGTTCCGTTGGCGAAACTGGTCCCCGCCGTCATAGAAGATCTAGTCGGAATTTGCGTCACCGAACACCGGGATAATAATCAGGCGCCCGACAAAATTGGGAAGCGCGAATCAAACTACGTGCAGTGCTATGACAAGATACAGCTCTATCTTCTCGAAAATGGGCTGGACAAAGTGAGCTAGGATCCAACTGGGGCGGCACGTATTTTGTGTCGCCCCTTCTGATCTGGCTTTGACCGCCTACGCGCGGCAAACGAGACCCAATGCGAGATTATCTGGAAAATTCGGTGGAGGAAACAATGCCTAAATTGGACCAGTCTTCTGTTGACGGGGACATCTCCCACGCATCTGCGGACAACGAGGCCAATATAGAGACTGTAAGTCAACCTGAACAGTCGCAGCCCGCGAGCACGCCAACTCCAACCGTCCCGTGGTCTCAATTCCTCAGGGGGGCTTCTGCCCAAGACGTCAAGGAACGGTTTGGAAAGGAGGTTGATGAACTTCTGACACAGTTCGGACTCACTGACGTTTGTTGCCTTGCGTTGCTTGAGCCGATTGACGCCATCGATACCTATGACCTTGACAAAATCTACGGTGCCCTAGTCCAAACAAATCCCGCGCACGCCAAAGACGTGGTCCTATTCCTTTTGAGCTCCGGCGGCGCCGGCGAGCCTGCATACCAGATAAGCAAAATCTGTAAGTCATTTGCCAAGTCAAGTTTTAAGGTTGTAGTTCCACGCCACGCAAAATCCGCAGCTACGCTGATAGCGATTGGTGCTGACGAAATCCATTTAGGTTCGCTCGGTCAGCTTGGGCCAATAGATCCACAGATTGGCGGTCTGCCCGCCCTTGGAGTCAGCAGAGCTTTGAGGACCATAGCGTCCGTCGCGGAGCAATACCCTCGGAGTGCCGAAATGTTTGCTAGATATCTGCGTCTGGCCTTGACGGTAGAGCAGATCGGGTACTGTGACAGGATCAGTGAATCGGCTGTTCAGTACGCAGAGCGCTTGTTGTCCACAAAACCCGGATTGGCACCGCGTGCGCTCACAATCGCAAAAGAATTGGTTCACGAATACAAGGACCATGCCTTTGTGATCGATCTAGACGAGGCGCAAAAGCACCTAGGATCTGATTGGATAAAAACTGGCACCAACGAGTTAAGGGCAGCGGAGGCTCTCTACTCCCTTTTTGAAACAGTGAACCTCTTTTATCGACTATCTCAATCTAAACGGATCATTGTTACCGGAAGCGCCGCTTCGGCTGCAAGCGTTCTCGTAATGGACATAAAAACGACTTAGGCGGGTGCCGATCGACACGGCATTGATCCAATCCGGCGACAGACGGGACGTTTTCCGCACAATCTGCACGTAAGATGCTTTGACCCAAAAGTCCGGCACAAAATAGCAGCCCCAATTCCATGTCCTTTGTTTCCTTACTCTTAGCCCTCAACCGCCCATCGCTCCCATGACCCATTTTCGCGAAAAGTCGTACCCCCCACCCCACCCCATTTTGCTATGTATTGCAAATAAAGGACTTACGGCGATCTGTGGTCGATCGTTATGCAAATAAAGGACTTAAGTAGCATGGGCTTCAGCCTGTGCCCAGTTGCGCGTCCACCCAACCCTACCTAGCAAGAGACAAATCTCTCGTCTCCGCTCCCTCAAATCTTTTCTCCGCGCCTCTGCGAACTCTGCGTTAAGAGTGTTTTCCATCTTTTTCCGCACCCAAAAAGTGCATTATAATGCACTTTTCGCCAAATTCCGTCCCAAACATGCATTATAATGCACTTTTTCAAGATTTAGACGCCCCGGCATCGGCAGTTCGCGGACACACAAAAACCACCCGCGCAACAGCGCCCATCGTTTCAATCGCTCCGCGCAGCGGACGCGGCGCGAGTTTCGCTACATTCTTCTGCAAATTCGCAGCCTGATCCACGCTCAATTCAACGCGATACAAATCCGCGCGACGCGCAAAAGAATATCCGCCATATTTTATTTCCTGTGCTGGGGCAGCCAGCCCCAGCAAACAGTCCCAAAAACTTTGCGACGCAAAAAGTGACTTGTGATCTGCATCTTTTTTATCCACATCAATGGACGGGCGCGTTTTCATCGAGCCTTCCAGCACAATCGTCACGCACGCATCAGCAGAAAAAGCGCGGCTCGGATCGTCCGACGGAAATCCCGCGAGCACCGCCGCAAGTTCGACGGCATCAGTTTCAAATCCTTGCCACCAATAACGGTAGAAATGGAAAACGATTGTTCCAGTTCGCAGAATTTGTTGCACGCGCGGCAAATCGCGTCCCGTTACGGACAAAACCATATCCACCAGTTCGCGCAGCTTAAAAATTTGCCGGCGCACCGGACGGATGCTGACGTATTCGGCTTCTTCTTCTGTGAATCGAACGGGAATGGTTTCAGGAAGAGGCACAGAACAAAATTTCTTCAGGCGCCAAGACGAGTCTTGACACGATCGCTGAGCGCTTTGCCGTCAACAGTTTTGCCTTCAAGTTTTGCACGCGCCGCCTTAATCACGGCGCCCATTTGTTTCGCGGAATTTGCGCCCGTCTCGGAAATCGCGGCATCAATCGCGTGCTCGATATCTTCAGTACTCGCATTCGCCGGAAGATAATGTTCGATGATAGCGATTTCTTTCGTTTCTTTTTCCGCCAGTTCGTGTCTGCCGCCTTTGGCGAACATTTCCACGGACTCGCGCCGCTGCTTCACCAGCGTCTGCAAAATCTGCAACGCTTCAGCATCGTCGAGCGCGCGGATTTTTTCGATCTCTTTGTGTTTCAACGCGGCTTTCATCATGCGCAAAACGCTCAGACGCAATTCGTCCTTCGCGCGCATCGCGTCCGTTAAATCTTTTTGGATCTGCTCCATCAAAGGCATCGTTTCAATTCTCCTGCGTGCAAAAAATCACTATAGCACAGGAAATCCGCTGCGCCCCGAAATCGAAATGCACGGCGCGAAAGCGATTTGACATGCCTTCCGCGCATCCTTACGCTAATCCAACCATGAATATTGTCGTCGCCGATCCAATCAGCCAGCGCGGACTGGAACTCTTGCGCAAACCCGGATGGAATGTAATTACCCCATCGCGCGAAGAACTTATCGCAAGTCTCGCGACCGCCGATGCGCTTATCGTTCGCAGCGCAACGCAAGTCACCGCGCAAATTCTGGAAGCCGCTCCAAATCTTCGCGTCATCGGACGCGCAGGAGTCGGCGTCGATAATGTTGATCTCGACGCAGCAACTCGCCGCGGCGTTCTTGTGATGAACACTCCCGGCGGAAATGCCGTCAGTGTTGCGGAACACACGCTCGCGCTTTTGATGTCCGTTGCGCGCCGTATTCCGCAACACAGCGCCGCAATTCACGCGGGCCGATGGGAAAAATCCGGATCGCAAGGAGTGGAACTGCGCGGAAAAACTCTTGGTCTCGTTGGTCTTGGACGCGTCGGAAATGAAGTTGCTCGCCGCGCCCGCGCGATGGAAATGTTGGTGCTCGCCTACGATCCTTACGTGAGCGAAAGCGCCGCGCGCGATGCGGGCGTGGAATTGTCCGGACTGAATGAATTGCTTGAGCGCTCCGATTTTGTTTCGCTGCACGCAGCACTCAGCCCAGCCACAGAAAAACTTATCAACGCGGAAAAACTTTCGCATTTCAAGCAAGGCGCGGTGCTTGTGAACGCAGCCCGCGGCGAACTTGTCGACGAAACCGCGCTCGCCGATGCTCTCCGCTCCGGAAAACTTTCCGGCGCGGGATTGGATGTTTTCGCCGTCGAGCCGCCGAAAGATTCTCCGCTGATTGGTCTCGCAAATGCCATCTTCACTCCGCACATTGCGGGCTCAACTCGCGAAGCGCAAGAAGAAGTCGGCACTCTAATCGCTCAACAGGTCAGCGATTTTCTTACCGATGGCGCGCTACGTAATGCAGTGAATCTTCCGGCGCTCAGCGGCGAACAATATCGCCGCGTTCGTCCATGGATTGATCTCGCCGAGCGCCTCGGATCTTTTCTCGCGCAAATTGGCGGCGCGCGTTTCGAGCGTGTCAGCATTGCATTTGCCGGTGAACCCGCCGCGCTTGGCGCAAGTCTACTTCGCAACGCCGTTCTCGCCGGACTATTGAACGCTGTGCTCGACGAAAAAGTGAATCTCGTAAATGCCGGACAAGCCGCCGCGTCGCGCGGACTAATCATTGAAGAATGCACGCGCAAACGCGAGCAAGGCTATCCGGACACAATCGAAGTGGCAATACACGAATCTG
>DATBYL010000176.1:0-7325 GCA_036513735.1 Candidatus Acidiferrales bacterium | reverse complement strand
ATTTGCGTCTGCGTTCAAGAGCCGAGTACTGCCGCCATTTATTACGGTGGTGGACGATCCGACGCAGTCGACATTTCAGGGACACAGTCTGACCGGCAGCTACTCATTCGATGACGACGGTGTGAAGGTGTCGCCGGTTACGGTGATCGATAAAGGTCAGCTGATTAATTATTTGGTTGGACGGCAGCCGATTCCGGACTTCCCTACTTCCAATGGGCACGACATTGCCCCGCTGGGTGGCGCACCGCAGCCGCATTACGGCGTGCTGACGTTGCGCGGCAGTGATGCTTTGTCCCCAGCAGAACTGAAAGCGAAATTAATTCAGATGTGCAAAGACCAGGGAAAACCGTACGCGTATCGCGTGGAAACATTTGGCGGACTGACTTCGCCGCGATTGCTGTATCGGGTGTGGGCGAATGACGGCCACGAAGAATTGGTGCGCGGCGCATTGCTGAATGAGTTGGACATCCGCGGACTGCGAAATGATTTGATCGCCGTCGGGAACGATCCGTTCGTTAGCAATCGGGTAAGCCCGATTCCGGGAACGGTGATTAGTCCTTCGATGTTGTTTGATGAACTGGAAATTCGGCGGGACGATCGCGCGAAGTCGAAGTTGCCGGAGTATCCGGCGCCGCCGCTGGGTGGGCCTGGGAAATAATTAAGCTTGGTTGAGAGAGAGGTGAGGCGGGGCGGATGGGACTATTCGCCCCGCTTTTTTATTTGAGTAACACTATAACGGAATACTGACTGCGGCTTTGCCTCGGTTCGCACTAGACGCTAGAATGCCGTTGTGCCATCCCTTCAAATAAAGCATCGGATTGTTTCGCTTGCGCCGAGCGCTACTTCGATTCTTGTCGCGCTGGGCGCTCGGCGAGAACTTGTTGGCGTGTCCAAATGGTGCGTGGATGTTTCGCCGGAAGTTTCAGAGCTGCCGCGCGTGGGCGATTGCTGGGCGCTCGATCCGGAAAGCGTGATGAGTTTGCGGCCGACGCTGGTGATTGGCTCGGTGCCGTACAAGCAGGAGACGGTGGCGAAGTTGCTGGAACATCCGGTGGCGTTTTTGGCGATGAATCCGCGCTCGCTGGCGGATGTGGAATCGGATATTCATTTGCTCGGCGGAATTGTTGGGAGAGCAGCGGCTGCGCGGAAGCTTGTGGGGCGGATGCGCGCGGAATTTTCGGCGATACGCGCACGGGCGATGAGGGCGCGCGTCGCTGCAAAGATGCGAGTGCCGCGAGTTTATTGCGAGGCGTGGCCGCATCCGAGAATTGTTTCGCCGCCATGGGTTGCGGAGTTGGTGGAAATTGCGGGCGGAGAGATGGTGGTGGCCGCCGGCAAACGAATTTCGGATGAGGATGTAGCTGCCGCGAAACCGGATGTGATTGTGCTGGCGTGGGCAGCGGTCGGAGAGAAATCCGATCCGAAACAAACTTATGAGGTGGCGGCGTGGAGTGAAGTTCCTGCGGTGCGCGATCGGCGAGTGTATGTGGTGCGGGATGAATTGTTGAATACACCGGGACCGCCTCTGGTGGATGGAGCGAGGGAGTTGATGAAATTGTTTTATCCGGATGCGGCGAAGACGACTGCACACGCGAAGAAGCGCACAAAGCGATGACGACTGTTGTTGCGGCGATTATTGCGCGGAATTCGCGTTTGTTGATTTGCCAGAGGCGGCGAGATCGGGCGTTTCCGTTGAAGTGGGAATTTCCGGGCGGGAAGGTTGAGGCGGGAGAATCGTTGACGGAGGCGTTGGGGCGGGAAATATTGGAAGAGTTGGGAGTGCAGATTGAAGCTGGGCGTGAAGTTTATCGGACGCAGTATCGTTATGCGGAGCTTTCCGCGCCGATTGAAATTGTTTTTTACACCGCAAAGATTACCGACACAGTGGAAGCTTTCAATGCGAGCGGAGCATTTGAGAAAGTTGTTTGGGTGACGCCGGCGGAATTACCGGAATATGAATTTCTTGCTGCAAATACCGAACTCGTCGCGCGTGTTGCGAGCGGCTCTCTTTCGCTGGAATAAACGCCACGACGACAGAGGTTAAAACCCGTTTGTCCCTTCGCTTTATGGCACGACTGAAGTCGTGCCCTGTTACGAACCATTCCTGCTTAAAACTATTCCAGTTACGCGGCATTTTTGGAACTGCGTCAGGTAATTGAACGCCCGCCATCTACCACCAGCACTTGCCCGGTTATAAAATCTGATTCCGCTAGAAACGCGGCGGCCTCGGCGATGTCACTTCCCTTTCCTGTGCGCTTCAGCGGCGCGCGCCGTATGAAGTCGGCTTCGAGTTCTGACGCATCTCCTTCAAATGTGATTGTGCCCGGCGCGATAGCGTTCACTGTAATTTCCGGAGCGAGCGCGCGCGCCATGCATCGCGTCAAACTAATGACGCCCGCCTTTGAAACGCAGTAGTGCGTGTATCCCGGCCACGCCAACAATCCGCCGAGCGACGCTAGATTAATGATGCGTCCGCGGCCAGATTTTTTTAGCAAAGGCGCAGCCGTTTGCGAGCACATAAATTGCGACGTGAGGTTGGTGGCGATAATTTGGTTCCACTGTTCGTCGGTGATTTCGTCGAAAGGAACATGGTGGAAGATTCCGGCGTTGTTGACGAGGATATCCAGTCCGTGGAATTCCTTTTCGACGCGCGAAATCATGCGCTGTACTTCCGCGCGAACAGAAACGTCGGCCTGCACTGCGATAGATCGCCGGCCCATTTTTAGAATTTCGGCGACAACCTGCTCTGCTTCTGCGCGCGAAGTGTGATAATTCACAATCACGTCCGCGCCACGCTGGGCAAATTCCAGCGCGATGCTTCGGCCGATGCGTTTTGCCGCGCCGGTTACGAGCGCTACGCGTCCGGCAAGTTTTTGTTCCGTCACTGGACTCTCCGGCGGTCTCTGAATGGCTTACGCGCCATTCGGCTGCGATTATCGTACGCCACTGCGACACGAACTCACAAACGCGCGGCACGCCGGACTATAATGATGAAAGACATTATTCAGAGAGACGTCATTTAGCAGCAATGAAAGGTCCTTCGCTAATGAATATACTAAACACTGAAAAATACAGACTTGGAGCAAACGTAGTGACGTTCTGCGTGATTCTTTCCCTCGGGCTTCTGGCCGGGTGTCGAGGAGGAAACCGAAGTGCTGTCGATGGATCGGATTGGGTTCAAGTGACCCGCGTCACTTCTCCCGACGGTCTTTTCGATGCCGTGATGATTCAAGAGACTATCGGTGGATCTTTGGGGGGTATATATTGGAACGTTTTTATCGTTACTAAAGGCGCTCCAGCGCCGAAGAATGAAGACACAATCTTCGAGGCTGCTGGTCTAAGCGGCGAGAAGTTGATTTGGAAGCAGAATCACCTCCTCGAAATTCACTATGAGTTGGCCCACATCGAACGATTTCGAAATCTTTGGGGCTCGAACGAGGTACACGGCAGGCGCTTTGAAAAAGGCGACTATTTGGCTGAGGTTCGTCTCGCGCCATCATCTCCTGATTTTTCGTTTGTGACCCCGGATGGTGGCATCAAGCAACAGCAGTAACACGAAGCACGCGCGCACCCGGTGCTGATAGAATCTCGTTCTGAATAATTTTATTCGCTCTCATTTGGAGGCTGCATGAAACTCGATGTACTTGCCATCGCCGCGCATCCTGACGACGTAGAACTGACCTGCGGCGGCACGCTGATCAAAATGGCGGCGCGCGGATACAAGACCGGCATTCTGGATTTGACGCGCGGCGAAATGGGAACGCGCGGAACAGTTGAAACTCGACACAAGGAAGCTCAGGCGGCCGCGAAAATTCTGGGCGTTCTGTTGCGTGAGAATGTTGGACTGCCGGACGCGGGACTTGCCGTGACGCAGGAGCAAAAGCTTGCCGTTGCAAAACATATTCGCAGGCTGCGTCCGCACACTGTGATTCTGCCATATTGGGAAGGGCGGCATCCGGATCATTACACCGCCGGAAAACTTGGCTACGAAGCGTGTTTTCTTGCCGGACTGAAACAACTTCCGATTGATGGCGAACCGTTTCGTCCATTCAAAGTGATGTATACAACCTTCGATCATCCGATGCGGCCGACATTTGTGGTGGACATCACCAAAGAATTCGCTCGAAGACAAAAAGCGGCGCTGACGTTCCGCTCGCAGTTTCGGCCGTCAAAAAAAGTTCTGAGCAACATGAAAAAAGTCTACGTGCCGCTGGATGAATTAGATCGACGCGTGGAAACGCTTTCCCGCTATTACGGAAACATGATTGGCGTTCCTTACGGCGAGGCGTTTTTTGTGAAGGAAGTAATGCAGGTGGACGACGTGGTGAAAATACCGGTGCGGTCTTTATAGCCCAGGGAATAATCTAGGAGGTTTCAAACGATTGCGCGGGCACATATCCCGGCAGCGAAGAACCTTGCTTCGTTTTCGTCACGCGGACACGCAGCGGCTTTGCCGTATCATCTTCCGTCGAGCGCAGCACTGCGAACGTCGCCAGCGCCTCAGTAAACAAGCGCGTGACCAGAAAACTTTTCCCGGTTTCCGTCTGCTTCCAAACTTGCCCGACCTGTATTTTGATTTCGCTCATGAATGTCCGCAGGTTGCTGACATCAAATCTATGGGCAATGCGGGCGCGTGTCAATCGCACCAGCATTCGAACGCGCCGCAAATGATGCAAACGCCCGAGGAAACCCTATTCAGGCATTCACCATCATAGGTACAAGACAGTCGAGGCTTGCCAGGGCGTATGGGTGTATACTGTCCGCAGGCTCGCTTCGAGGAGGACCCATGAGGCACCTGCTCCGCCCGATCGCCATCGGGACGTTCGGTCTGGCATTTGCGATTGCTCCTGCATTCGCTTTCCAGCAGCAAGACGCGTCAAAGACTTCCCAGGATCCGCAAACGACACAAGCCGGCGCGACCGCGCAGCCATGCCAAACAACGGCTCCGGCAACGCAGCCCGCGGCATCGTCAACTTCTTCGACGCAGACAACTTCTGCAACGCCGACAACTCCGCCCGCGCAATCGAATCCTCCCGCGCAGAGCACTTCTCCCACGCAAACATCGCCTGCATCTACGACAGCGGCACAACCATGCGCGCAAACTGCCGCGCAGCCGAAATTGCAACCGGGCGATCCCGGATATAACGCTCCCGTTGCGCAGAAGACTGACCCGAATGTGAAGCCCGGATCCAAGCAGGACGTGGAAGCCATCGGCAATCGAAACGTTGGCAAGGGCGTTGACTGGTATTCCATCGAGCACGAAATTGCCGAAGGCAAACAATACGCGCAGCAAGTTGAGATGACCTCGAAGATGGTGGATGATCCGGTCGTGCTGGAATACGTGAATCGCACCGGCCAGAATTTGGTGAACAACTCAGATTGCAAAGTTCCTTTCACAATTAAGGTGATTGATTCCGACGAAGTGAATGCGTTCGCGCTGCCCGGCGGATTTTTCTATGTGAATAGCGGTTTGATTTTGCGTGCACAGGAAGAATCGGAACTGGCGGGCGTGATGGCGCATGAAATCGCGCACGTTTGCGCGCGGCACGGCACGAAGAATCAAACTAAGGGCGACTTGATGCAGTTGGGAATGATTCCGCTGATGATTCTGCTTCCCGGTGGCTGGGCCGGCTACGGAATTTACGAAGGTTTGCAATTCGCGATTCCCATCAGCTTCCTGAAGTTCTCGCGCAATGACGAGCGCGAAGCGGATTATCTGGGCCTGCAATATATGTACAAGGCCGGATACGATCCAAACGCTTACATCACATTCTTCGAGCGAATTCTTTCTGACGAAAAACGGTCACCGGGAAGCATCTCGAAGTTTTTCTCCGATCACCCGCCAACCGGCGAGCGCATTGAGAATTCCGAAAAAGAAATTAAGGAAATTCTGCCGGCGCGCGATACGTACGTCGTCACCACTTCTGAATTTGATACGGTGAAGGCGCGTTTGATGGCCTACGAACGCCGCAAGAAGCCAATGGGCGGCAAGAATGATTCGCCAACGCTGCGCAGCAAAACCGAGCAGCAGAAAACCGGAACAGGAACTTCCACCGATCCGAACTCAACTTCGACAAGCACCGATGATAGCGATCGTCCCGTGTTGAAGAAGAGGCCGGACGGAAGTGGGAGTACGACCGGGACTGGCACCGGAACAGGGACTGGAACGGGGACTGGGACGGGAACCGGGACTGGAAATGGCACCGGAAACGGAACCGGGAACGGGACTGGAAATGGAACGGGTACCGGCAACGGAACTGGGAATAACTTGAATTAAAAGTCGAGCAATCGAAGCAAAACAAAAAAGGCGCCGGTGACGGCGCCTTTTTTGTTCTCAAATCAGATTTATTGTGGATTAGAATTGCCGCTGAATGTAAGTTTATCGGTCGCGTTCGGTAACGGTGCCAACGCCCTTCTTCTTCATTTCCTCTTGATAATATCGCCGGTACAGCAAATCCCATTCTTCCGTGCCTTCCACAATTTCTTTTTTCTTTTGCGAAGCAATTTTCTTGCGGACTTCCAAATCCACCTGTTCTTCTTCCTTCATCAGCGCCTGAAGAATATCCACAATCTTTTGGCGAATGGTGTCGCGATCCTCGACGAACTCAACCTTGTCGCTTTCGACAAGAACTTTTGTTACCACGTGGGAAAGCTGAACAATTTTTCCTCGACTCAGACGCATGGGCTAGTGGATCTCCGAAGTTGAATGACTGTTCTTCCTACCGCAAAATCAATTTCTTATTCTTCGCGATTTCCGCTTTCACTTTCTTGAACATTTCCTGATAGGAAACGCCGGTGCGCCGCATCGCGTCCTGATGGTCGGCCAAAATCTGGCGGACCTCTTCATTCACGCGTTCTTCCACGGCCATTTCTTCGGCCATTCCCTGGCGCACGCGCGTGGTCACTTCTTCAAGCGCGTTGGTCTCGATCATTTCTTCAGCCACCAGGCGCTTCACAACTTCCTGTGCAATGTAGGTTACGTATTCGCGCGAAAGTAGCATTCCGATTTTTCTCTCACCTGTAAAGGTAGCATTGGAGTGTACTTGCGGGTTCGGAGTAGTGTCAAGGTAACCTCGCTTGATGAGTTTCGCGCGCGCGTTGACGCTTTTACATTCGTTATGTAGGATGGTTCGGGGCGGTTAGCTCAGCGGTTAGAGCGTCCGGTTTACACCCGGAAGGTCGCGTGTTCAAATCACGCACTGCCCACCAGCTAAAAACGGGGCCGTAGTTCAGTTTGGTTAGAACGCCTGCCTGTCACGCAGGAGGTCGCGAGTTCGAACCTCGTCGGCCCCGCCAACTAAATCATTGAATCAGCTGACTTTGTT
>DATBYL010000175.1:0-3250 GCA_036513735.1 Candidatus Acidiferrales bacterium | reverse complement strand
GCGCGTGAACTATAATTTCTACTGGCAGTTGAGCTACCGGCTCACCGACCCCCTGCAGCTCCCGGCCGGAACCACGCTTGAGGCCGTCGCATGGTTTGACAACTCGAAAAACAATCGGCACAACCCGGACCCGACGGCCGCCGTCTATTGGGGAGATCAAACTTACGATGAAATGATGGTCGGATTTTTCGACGTCGCCGTGCCGGCCAACGTTGATAAGCAACAATTCTTTATTCGCCACACGCCGGCGCAAAAGTAATTCACTGCTGCTCAGTCGCCGCCGTAACCTCATCCAATATCGGCCGCGCAAGCCCGTGCAATTTCGGCGCACTCGCGCCGGGCATCAAATCGAAAACAATCACTTCATTCTTGCCCGCTTTCAACCACGCTCCCGGCAAATAAAGCGTCTGCTGCGGCCCGATATTCCAAAATCGCCCGAGCGCGTGACCGTTCACCCACACCGCGCCTTTTCCAAAAAGCCGCATATCCAAAAATGTATCGCCCACATCTTTCACGTCAAACGCACCGCGATAAAAAACCGGCCCGTCCGTCAGTTGATGCTTGAACTGAACTTGCCGCAGATCATTCATCGGCTGAGTGAAAACTTGCCAGCCGGTCAGCACACGATCACCGACGCTCACCGACTCCGTAATCCCCTTGCGATCATCGCGCAAACGCGGACCAAAATTAACTCGCCCGGAATTTTCCACGAAAATATCCAACGTATGCGCGCTCGCTGAAATGTCTACGTTTACAGGCGACGCTCCGCTGCGCCGGTCCGAACTTCCCAAAAACTTTCCATCCAAATAAATTTGCGCGTAGTCCCGCAGCTCGTGAATATTCAGCGGACCACTCGCCGGCCCTTCCACGCGCGTTCTGTAAAGAATGTATCCATAAGATTGCCCAAATGTTTCCATCGGTCGCGGTGTCTGCGTTTCCACCGCTGTTCCCAAATTTGCCCACAGCTGACTCATCTCGCCCAAAGTAATATCCGGAATTTCAATTCTCGGAATGGCCTGCGGCAAAGCAGGGAACTGCTCGCCTGCGCGGTGCTTCGCAATCACATCCCGAAACAATGCAAATTTCGCGCTCGGCACGCCCGACTCGTCCAGCGGCGAATTGTAATCGTAGCTCGTCGTCTGTGGCGCATACGACCGCTCGAAATTCGCGCCGTTCATAAATCCAAAAGTTGTTCCGCCGTGAAACATGTACAAGTTCACCGAAAATCCCTGCGCCAGCATCCAATCCAATTCATCCGCTTCGCGTTTTCCATTCGTCGTCTGATGCGGTTTGCCCCACGCATCAAACCATCCGTCCCAATATTCCTGGTTCATCCGCAATCCATCCGGACGAAACTTCGCCAGCGTTTCAAATCCTTTTTTCGCGTCGCCCGGACCAAAATTAATTGCCGCCGCAACATTTGGCAGCGTGCCGAACGGAAGACGCTCCGGCCCGTCTGCAGTGAATAGCGGCACCTCGTTCAATCCCGCGGCAACAATCGCATCGCGAATTTTCCCCATGTACTCCGCATCTTTTCCGAACGATCCATATTCGTTTTCCACTTGCACTCCGATAATCGGACCGCCGCGCGTCGCCTGCAACGGAGCCAGCTCCTGCCCCAACCGCTTTAGGAATTTTTCCGACGGCCCGATAAACTTCGGGTCCGTGCTGCGCAGAACAATGTTCGGATCGGCCAGCAGCCATGCGGGCAATCCTCCCAAATCCCATTCCGAGCAAACGTACGGCCCCGGCCGCAGCAAAACATAGAGCCCCTCTTCTTGCGCCGTGCGCACAAAAGCCGCCACGTCGTTCTGTCCGGAAAAATCAAAGACTCCCGGCTGCGGCTCGTGCAAATTCCAGAAAATATATGTAGCAATTGTGTTCAACCCCATCGCGCGCGCCTTCTTCATGCGATCTCGCCAATATTCGCGTGGCACTCGCGGATAATGCATCTCGCCCGAAATAATCTGCAGCGGCTTACCATCCACAACAAATTGCGGTCCGACAATTTTCACAGTGGCAGGCGCACTCGGCGCGGCGGCAGCGGCAATCCACACGCCCGCGCACATCAATCCGCAAACGATCATCCCCAATCGAAGCCGCGAATTATTCGTGACTCTCATCATTTATATTCTCCGTGGCCATCCGCCGAACAAATCCAATCCGCAAACGCCGGAATCTTATCGCCCACCGCACCTGAATACAATCCGCTGGTTTCTGTCCTCGCCTCCAAAGAATATGTAACATTTCACTGACTTCCAGCGTTTCCTAAGAGGCATAATAAGGAAGTTCAATGAGCTCATTATTTCAAGACATTCGCTACGCCTTTCGCGTCCTCAGAAAAAATCCCGGCTTCGCCATCATGGCGATTCTCACTCTCGCTCTGGGAGTCGGCGCCAACACCGCAATTTTCAGCGTCGTCAACGCCGTTCTGCTTCGTCCGCTCGATTTCAAATCTCCCGGCAACCTTTATGTATTGTCGATGGAGGACGTGAAGAAGCACATGACCGGCGGAAATTTCGGCTACATTTTTTTCCAAGCTCTTCGCGATCACACTCCGGATCTCGAAGGCATCGCCGCCTTCAGCAACGACACTTTTAATCTCATCGGCGGTGACGCCC
Source organism: Candidatus Acidiferrales bacterium (assembly GCA_036513735.1). Lineage (GTDB taxonomy): Bacteria > Acidobacteriota > Terriglobia > Acidiferrales > UBA7541 > DASTCZ01. Next base: position 629 of record DATBYL010000175.1, on the reverse strand, counting down.
CTGAACAAATTCAAGCTCTCCGCGTTTCGCCTTCATTTTTTGATGTCCTCGGAATTCATCCAACTCTAGGACGATCTTTCCTGAAGCCCGAAGGCGAGCCCGGCGGTCAACCCGTTGTAATTCTCGGTCATGATTTCTGGATGCGCCGCTTCGGCGGCGATCCAAACTTAGTTGGCCGCAACGTCACGCTTGACGGCACCAGTTACTCGGTCGTCGGAATTCTGGGCCGCGAATTGGACGTTCCGTTTCAGCAAGTGGACGTTTGGGTTCCGCGTCCATATGAAACCAGTATTTTCCCGCCCGAACGCATTCAAACCGGCTCTGGCTATTTGAACGCCATCGCTCGCACAAAACCCGCCGTTCCCGTGGCGCAAGCGAAGGCGGAACTCGACGCCAGCGCTCGTCAGTACGAGCACGCATTTCCTGCCAACTCCGACGCAAGTTTCGACACAACGATCACCGTTCAGCCAATTTCCGAAAATGCGCTCGGCGGTGTGAGCACCACGCTCTGGGTTTTGCTCGGCGCAGTGGGATTCGTCCTGCTGATTGTCTGCGCGAATGTCGCCAATCTTTTTCTCGCTCGCGCCGCCGGACGCCAGAAAGAAATCGCCATTCGCTCCGCTCTCGGC